>JARYMD010000436.1 GCA_029907285.1 Verrucomicrobiota bacterium
GCCGAACCAAAGCCCCTCTGTGAGCCTGAGCAAGCCGCCCCAACGCGCCTATGAACGCACGCCAAAACTCAGCAACAGGCCCTGCAAACTGCCGCAGCCCGGCCAGCTCATCAAGCACCTGATCGGCCACGGGCTCGCGCGCAATGTCCAGCCTTGAGGTTTTCATTCGCTCAAAATCAACCGCGCCGCCAAACCCGGCCGCATTGCGCCATCGGAGTTGTCGAACTTCAGTTTGATCTTCAAAAGCCCGCTTGCAGGGTCTGCGATGGGGCTGATGTACGACACAGTTCCCATGCGCGACACGACACCTGCGCCAGCATCGATCTCAACCTTGAACCGGCTTTCCAGCTTGATCTTGGAGGCGAGCCTTGCTTCAACGTTAGCCACGCAATAACACTGCCTCGTATCAACCAGCCGAACCACCGGCTGTTGTTCTTCGCATTTCTCACCAACGTCCTTGTAGAACTCCGCCACGTGCCCGTCGATCGGCGAAAGCAACTGACGGCGCCGGACTGTCTCCTGCGCCAGTTCGAGCTCGACCACGGCAATGTCATACTCGGCCTGTTTCTTGTCGATTTCCTCACGGCTCACCGAGATGGCGTTGCGCTCGGCGAGGCTCTTGAGCCTGTCCAACTCGATCCTTGCCAGATCGCAGGCGAGCTTTCTCCGCCGCACTTCAAGTTCATCGAGGCGTTTGTCCAGTTCGATCACCAACTGGCCCCGCTTCACACTCGCGCCTTCCTCCAAAGGCCGCGCGCCAACAACACCAATGACCGGAAAGGCCATTGTGATATCCTTGACCGGTTCTGTGATTGCGTCAACCCGGACCGGGTCCGCGCACGACCCAAAACAAGCCGCGACACATGCCGCCATCGCCAACACCGGCTTTGCCATTCGCGTTGTAATCACTTAATTCGTCCTTTGTCTGCGCAACCGGCCGTTGCGTTTTCCGGCTCACTCGCCGGACAGTTTTGTGTTCAATGCGCCCGGCGAAAAAACACGCCCGCCAGGGATCACTTCGGCGGTGTTCCTTCCGTCAGAGCCCGGTTCACGTCCGCCACAGCGGCGCGTTTGAACTGCTCGATCGCGGGCGCCGAGTAACCCGCCTCGGTCAGGCGCGCCGTTGTCCGTGCACTTAGCAGTTCCCTTGTTGTTTCAAGGTCGCGAGCCTTTAGCAAAGTGCCACATATCATTTCGTGCTCAAGCTGCGCCCGCTTGTACAAAACCTTGCTTTCAACCACCGCCACTTTCGCCTCAAAAAGTTTCTGCTCCGTCTCGAGGACCGTCTTGCTGTCGATCGCTCCCACCGCGAGGCGGTCAAGCTGCGCTTCGAGCAGTTTCTGATGAAAATCCGCGACGGCCTTGTAACTGGCCACGTTGTCCCGATAAAGGCGCACCTTCTGAATCGCGGCGTCCACCGCGTTGTACACCTGCACCTCGATCTCCTTCAGCCCAACAAGGGCCTTTCGCTTTGCCATCAACGCCGCCTGGTATTCGTTCCGCTCCCGAATCCCGCCGGTGATCGGCACACGCAATTCAACTCCCACGGACCACACAGGGTACTCGCCCCTGCCAAGTTCGTCCCATGATTCACCCGGACCAAGTCCCGGCCCGTTCAAACCAAGGCTGGCTTTCAAATCCAATTGCGGCAAACGCTGGTTGCGCGTGTACGCGACCCTGATCTTTTCCTGCTCGAGCTGGCATCTCCTGACCACAAAATCCGGGTTCAATTGAAACGCCAGCTCGTAGCTGTCACTCAACGCCGGCTCTTCAGATTCAACCTCCGGAGCATCGACCGCCCACGGCAAAGCATTCGTCCCGCCCGACACGTATGAGTAAAGTGACCCAAGCCGTGTTGCTGTCTCGATCACCTTCTGGCGCGCCTCGTTCATCCGCGTCCTGCGAAATGCCGCACCGGCCTCGGCCTGCAGAACTTCCAAAGGCGATCCTTTCCCCACCTCGACCCTGGCCTTGTTGTCGGCAAGCAGCTTCTCCGCTATCCCCACAGATTCGGCCGTGAGCCGTTCCTGCTCCTGCGCCAGGTAAAGGTCCCAGTACCCGGACTCAGCTTGTCCAAGAGACAGAATAAGCTGGCGGCGGTATTCCTGAAATGCGATCTCGGAAGCAACCGCGGCCAGACGAATCCGAGCAAGGGTTGGCCCGGGACCGAAGTTCTTCAGCAAAGGCTGCACCAAACGCGCCCCTGCAAAGCTTTCATATTCGGTTCCAACTTTCCGAAGCGGCTGCAGATTGTTGTTCAGTTCCCGCAGTGTTACCCCGGCCTTGAGGCGCGCGCCGCTCGGCACCAGAAACTCAAGCCCGCCATCGTAAATCGTGTTCCGTTCGTCCAGCTCCGGAACCGAGTAAAGGCCGAGGCTGGCATACTGCTGCGAGTTGTTCGGACGTTGGGAATCAACATGCTCGATCGACGCCACAACGGCCGGCTCGAAAATGCCGCGCTCCGCTGCGTGTGCTTTCCGGCTGATCTCGTACTCGAGCGCTTTGATTTAAATGGATTCGTTGCGGTGGACCACAAGCTGCCGAAGAACCGCAAGCGGCATCGCATTGGTGCTAACGGCCGGCGCGGCTGGCGTGCCGCATCTGCAAACACCAGCTCCAGCTATCAACGCGAAGCACGTCAGAACCCATAACCTGTTGCTGTTGCCCCAGCTTGTTCGATCTTTTCGGGCGCTGCAACAAGCCCTTGTCCCGCTGAACACCCACTCCCTCGATGCACGGCCCGTTGTCATCAGACAACATTTCTACCAAAAGTCCGTCATGTCATCAAAATGAAAATCTCTGCGCCCGCCTTTGGGCGGCTCTTGAATTGAGCATTCATTGTGCAGCAGCTCCCTTGAACGTTGAACGTTGAGCGTTGGACGTTGAACGTTCCCAGACAGGCGCCCCGATCGGTGAACCGACCGGAACGCTCAACGTGCAACGTTCAACTCACAACGTTCAACGGGGCCTCGGGTTGGCCACGCGAATGGCTTGATCCGCCCGTGGCCGTCAGAGTCCCGCCTTCAGGCGGAACAGTTTCAGGTGCCTCGGCAGTAAGATCGTTCCACCCGGCGTGCATTCACTTTGCGCTTTTCTTGACCATCACAAGGCAAAGCGGTGATCATGCGCGCATGGAACGGCTAACATTCATGATGCCAAAACAACGACCGGCCAATTCCTCCGCGGTTGCTGATCACACACGGCGCATTGCACAACCGTCTGTGGCGTATTCGCTCCTGATGCTGTTCTGTCCATTGCTCGCGTTATGCACCGCAACCGCTGATTTCCACGTCTCACCCGCCGGGTCCGATTCAAACCCCGGCACTGCTTCGAGCCCTTTTGCCACGCTCGAACGCGCAAGAGACGCCGTGCGCGAACTGAAGCGCGAAAAAGGGCTTCCAGCCGGGGGC
>JARYMD010000437.1 GCA_029907285.1 Verrucomicrobiota bacterium
CCCGGTCCGGTCAACTGCAAGGAACTTTCAACATGCAGCGTTCAACAGCGCAGCGTTCATCAACGTGCGCAGGCACAGAGTCCCTGCCCGCCAGGCAACTTTGGTTCCGGCTAAGCCGGGCTGCGAAATATGCGGGCTGTGGCGCGCCAAGAAGCTACCACGCAGCGGTGCAACCCGCTTCTTCCCACTTCAGGCTGCCCCGGTAGATGAGCATCTTCGAGATCGGCTTCCACGAGACGGAACCGTCCACGAGACCAACGTTGCCGCCCACAGCGCCGATGCTCGCCGAGCTGGCGCCTTCGGCGCCGGCGTTGGTGACGTCTCGTCCGCGCAGTATTGGCCCGTTTGCGCCGTGTGGCGCGAGAGTTTTCCCGTATCCGGGCGACCAATCGTTGGCATCGGTGACAAGGACAAGAGAGGGTTCTTCAGAGAGCTTTTGGGGCGAGGTCCATTTGCCTGTGTGACCGGGAAGTGGGTCCCACGGCGTTCGCGTGTGACCGCCGAGGTAGTTGTAACCTATCACAAATCCGTAGTTAGGTTCCGGCTGCCAGCCTTCGGGCCGGTTGAACGGGTCGCGCAAGCTTGGGCAGTCAAGCACACGCCAGCTTCCGGCATAGGTGATCATGGCGTTTCGTGTGTTTGTGCACAGGACCGGAATATCCTCTGCGGGAGGGTCGGTGGCCGACTCATAGTCCGTGTTGCCCGGCGGCAGGCGCTCGAGAAAATCCCCCGCATAAAGGTGCGTTGCGACAACAAACTGCCGAATATTGTTCAAGCAGGCTGAGCGGCGGCTTTTTTCCTTTGCAGACGAAAGGCTCGGCAGCAGCAGTCCGGCCAGAATCGCGATGATGGCGATCACCACCAACAGTTCGATCAGGGTGAACGCATTTCCCGGGCGTGAGTTCGTGCAACAGATGTGGTTTGGCGGTTTCACGGGTTCTCGACAATTTTGTAGAATCGCTGCGGCCATGCTCCTGTCAATTCGTCGAGAAACACGGTCCCATCTTCGATCTGCAGATCACTGATTAACTCGGCCCACGTCGCAGGCGGAGATGCCACGTCAGAACTGGCCAGAACTTGGATTCCCGGCAACCGACCGGAGTCAATCGGAGTCCCATCGGCGTTTCGGAATCTGATTCGCACTTTGCCGTCCCTGGTGGACCGCAGAATCTCGAGCCGGAGTTTAGGCGGCGGCGGGACAGAGACATCCAGCGCCACTATTTCCTTGGTGCTGCGCGCGTAGATTCGGCCGTCTATCACCGCAGGCACGTTCCAGCATTTGCCAGAGAGAGCGGGGAACCGCGCAATCTCGGAATACGCGGCAGAAGTCGGTTGGATGAGGACAAGCGCGCCGGCATCGGTGAGCACGAGCAATTTGTCACGCACAAGGAGCACGCCGCCCATGCCAAAACCGTCCTGCGACCACTGTTCCTCGAGCGTGTCGAGCTTGAGGCATTTCAGTGGTGCAGTGGCATGCTCTTTCGTCCCGAAAATGCCGTACAAACAGCCTTCGTAAAAAACAGGCGTCGCCCATTGACTCTCGAACAGGCCGGGTGTCCTCGCGATCTGCGTGGTGGAAAACGTCGATCCGGATTTCGAGACGCGAATCACTCGTGCGCCCGTGTTATATCCAGCCGAACAATAGACAAGATCGCCCGCCACCACCGGGGAAGAAGCCACCGACACACCGTTGTAAGTGCAGGCGTGCCGCCATAACACAGCGCCAGTGCTCGGGTTGACCGCTACCAACCCGCTCTGCGCATAAAAGATCACCTGCGGAACACCGACCAGCTCCGCGTTGACCGGGGTTGAATGCGTCATCTTGTCGTCGTGTCCGCTCCACACGAGCGACCCGGTCTCTGCGTTGAAGGCCATCAGCCGCTTGGAAGGCACGTTGCCATTCACAATGACAAGGCCATCTCTCACTATGGGTGACGCTGCGTTTTGCCAAGTAATAACCGAGGCCTTGTATGGCGCGGCCATGAGGTCAACTGACCAAACAACATGTCCGTCTGCTGCGTCGAGGCATGCGAGCACCAGCCACGAGGTAAAAACATACACGCGATTGCCATTCACCGTGGGAGTCGAGCGCGGGCCGTCGCCGCCGGTATTTCCAGCCGCGCCTTCGTTGCCACCGGAGTCATATTGTGCGCGCCCCAGTGGCGTTGACCAAAGTTCGCCGCCCGTTTCAGTGTCAAGCGCAACGCAGACCTCCTGATAAGTTCCGCCTATGGAACGCCTGACCATCGTGAACAGCCGCTGCCCGCTCACCGCAATCGAGCTGAACCCGTCCTGGAGATTGTTTGATGCGCCTTTTCGCCACAGAACCTTCGGAGGGTTGGCCGCCCAATCGGTTCGGATTCGGGCATTGGAGGTGCCATCACCATTCGGCCCTCTGAAGCCGGGCCAATCGCCGCCGAAGCATGCGACAGCACTCACAACTGACAGAACGAAGATGGTTTGGGGCAGAAGCTTTGCCGCGCGGCGGCCGCCAACAAAGTTGGGCGCTGATCGGTTTCCGAATTCGGAGCCTGAGCTGCGATGAAACTTCATAGAGTGCGTTTTTGACGCTCGACTAATGTGAAGCACGTTTTGCGCCGCGCAAGCGGAGTTGGTGCAGATGTTCCGGTTCGATTCTGTGGATAGAGCAGGCAGCCCCGGTAGCAACGGACGCCAGTCCGCAGCAAGTCCGGTGACGCGATAGTGTGCCAGGCCCGGTGTTGCGTTGTTCGACAGGCTTGAAAAAGCCGGGCTCGTGCGATGCTTTTTGGGGGTTGACTGCGCAGAGTTACTCAAGAATTGCGCGATAGAACCTATATGGCAACGTGCCCGGGGCGGGGTCTTTGAGTTGAACTTCAGTTCCTGCCGGAACGTTGGTCTGGATATTTGACCAATTAATGAGGTCGGTCGAAGCCTGGATTATGACGCGTTGGCCATCGGCGACCTGGAGCTTCGCTTCAAACGTGCCTGCAGGGGTGACAACCGTGCTCCCGGCTGTTGAGAGGAATCCAAGCCTCTTGGGGAACACGGCGAAATAACGCTGCGACTGGCCACCGACTGTCGTGAAATCTCCCCCTGCATAAACCGCTCCGGGGGTGGCAACCAAGGTCCGCACTATCCCGTTCATGTTGGGGTTCCACTCACCGCTTTGACCGGTCGCAAGGGAAACAATGGCGAGGCGGTTTCGAAATTCCCCGCCGATGGATGTGAAATCGCCGCCGACATAGACCGAATTGCCTGCGACTGCGATGGAATAAACTCCCTTGTTTGGTCCTGGGTTCCATGTCGTGGCTGTGCCAGTTGCTGCGTCGATTGCAGCGAGGTAGGTTCGATGCAGTCCGCCTGCGTTGGTGAACGACCCGCCAACCATTATTGTGTTGTCCACTTGGACCATTGCGACAAC
>JARYMD010000438.1 GCA_029907285.1 Verrucomicrobiota bacterium
CAGGAAGTATGAAGTTTTCCGTGAAAGCGTATAACAGCGAAAAAGTGATGTCGTTCCTGTGAAACTTCCTGAAAACGGGATCTTTGCTCATGTATCTGAAAAAATCGTGCATCCAACCCATGTTCCATTTGAAAGTGAACCCGAGGCCACCGAGGTATGGGGGCCTGGTGACCTGCGGCCATGCGGTTGATTCTTCTGCGATCGTGACCACGCCCTGATGCTCCGTGTGGACGAGGTGATTGAACTCGCGAATGAACTCGATCGCCTCAAGGTTCTCGCGGCCGCCGTAACGATTGGGAATCCATTCGCCCGGCTTTCTCGAGTAATCCAGATAAAGCATCGATGCCACAGCGTCCACGCGCAGACCGTCCACGTGAAACCTTTCGCACCAGTAAAGTGCGTTTGCGGTGAGGAAGTTTCGGACTTCGTGCCTGCCGTAATTGAATATCAGCGTGCCCCAGTCACGATGCTCGCCGAGCCGGGGGTCTTCGTGTTCGTACAGTGCGGTGCCGTCGAACCGTGCGAGAGCCCAGTCGTCCCTTGGAAAATGAGCCGGCACCCAATCCATAATCACGC
The DNA here is from genome assembly GCA_029907285.1 of Verrucomicrobiota bacterium. Classification (GTDB taxonomy): domain Bacteria; phylum Verrucomicrobiota; class Verrucomicrobiia; order Limisphaerales; family J093; genus JAAYVR01. The sequence goes on from JARYMD010000438.1 coordinate 577, forward strand.
CTATGCCGGCTTCGTGAAACGCGTTGACAAGGTACTGAAAATCGGCAGGCGTGCCGTACCTACTGGTGGGCGCATAGAAACCGGTCACCTGGTAACCCCAGCTCGGGTAATAAGCGTGCTCGGAAACCGGCATCAGCTCGACGTGTGTGAACCCCATTTCAACAACGTAGTCCACCAGCAGCCGCGCCAGTTCCCTGTAGCTGAGGGACTCGCTCAGTGACCGCTTCCTCCACGAGCCAAGATGAACCTCGTATATGCTCATCGGCGACCTGAAAACATCGCGTGCGCGCCGCCGTTTGATCCAGTCCTCGTCCGTCCACGGGAAAGCTCTCTCATCCCATACGAGAGCGGCGTTCTTGGGGGCCACCTCGTACCACGCGGCGTACGGGTCTGACTTCAGCACGATCTGGCCGTGCAAATTGCGAATCTCGAATTTGTAGCAGCTCCCCGGCTTGACGCCCGGGATGAAAATCTCCCAGACGCCCGACAACCCAAGCAAACGCATCGGATGACGCCTGCCGTCCCAGTTGTTGAAATGACCGACCACGCTGATTCTTTGGGCGTTTGGCGCCCAAACAGCGAAACTGACGCCTTCAACACCGTCAATTGTCCGCACATGCGCGCCAAGTTTCTCGTAGATTCGGCGTTCAGTTCCCTGGCCAAACAGGTGCAGGTCCAATTCGCCCAGCGTCGGCAGGAACGAGTAAGGATCGCGTGTGACGAGCGCCTTTCCGGATTTGTCCTCGATCACAAGGTTGTAAGCATAAACGCGGTTTATCGCGTCGCTGACCCCCTCGAAAAGGTCGCTTTGGGGCAATCGCGTCAGCCGGATTGGCGGCAAATGAGTTTCGACGGTTGGAACTGCTGTTATTCTCTGAGCGCCGGGTACCAGAGCGCGCACGACAACACCCTTCTTGTTCCCAAGAACGTGCATGCCGAGCAGGTCGTGTGGCGACCGATGTCGAAGCTGAGTGAGTGACTCAAATTCGCTTTCTGATAGAATCATGACTTCTCTTGCCTTGCCATTGTTAGACTGAGGCCGGCTTGCCGGCCTTGGCCTGACAACAGCGAGTTGCGACCTTGATCATTTTCCTCCAATCCCCGCAATCAGCAGTGCCACGTCAACTATGAACAACAACACTATTGTCGCTTCAAGGATCAGCATCCAGCGGTTTGTTTGATCGTGCTGAAGCAACTGGTAGTAACTGTCAATGTTGCGCAGTTTGTCATCGACAATCTTGTGCCAGTCGGCGAGGTGGAACCTCGCGGAAACATTCTGGTAAATCCGCGCCAAATGCCAGTCACCGAAGAACTTGGTTATGTTCAGCAACTCGTCGCTGAATCGCGTCAGCTCTATTCGGAGTTCGCGCAGGTTTCGCAGGACTGCAGCCCGGCCGCGCCATGACAAATCGCGCATCCCATGGTGCGGCATGGCCAATGTGGCATCCAGAAGACGGTCGTACGCCTCCAGTTCGGCCAACTGCACATTGGCCAGTTCCAGCACGTACACCAGTTCTTCAAAGTGAGCCGGATAGTCCACAATCAAGGCGGCATCCCAGTCGATTACGACAAGATCGTATTCGTAATAACTCAGGTGCCGGCCTGTGGACTCCTTGATTTCCTGGCGCGCCAACTGCCCCGCATCGGTCTCCTGCATCAACAAACATGCGACCGTGGCGCTGTTCTGCTGCAACCATTCTTCGCCTTTGACCGGCTGGCCTTGCGCCGTTTTGAGCGGGGCTTCGAGGCAGAACACAGTGTAAGCCTCTTCCTCGGCCAGTTCCGTGACGGGCCGCTGGCAATACTCGATGAGTTCCTGCTGCACCCTGCGTGCAATGTCTCGCGCTTCGACCGCCATGGGCTTGTCGCCCAATTGCAGGTCATGGTACCCCACAAGGTCCTCAATGCGGTCCACGGCAAATGGGACGCGAATTGAGATGCTCACCGCGCCGACTGTGAGGACCTTGACAACAGTTTCAACATTGATAAGGCCGTGCGGGCCTTGCCGTTCGACATCGGGCAGCCTGACCATCATCGCCCGGTAAAAAAATGCCTCTTTAGGGCTGCGTTTTCCGGTATCTACCACGTAGGTTTGGAGTTTCTGGCCGAGCAACTGCGTCGCCTTTACGCCAGACAGCTCATACGCGATGTCAAAAGCAAAGAGGTAAACCACTTCCCCGCGATAACGCGCATCAGTGGTCGTTGCCGTTGGTTCCATGCGTCACGCACACAATAACTTCGTTGGCAGCCGTTGTCCAACGTTCCTTGGCGCAATCCACACCGACGGCGCGCGCTGCCTCATGCAGAGTCTCATATAAGGCATGGCATGCGCTCCGGCACAAGCCGCAGCCGGAACCAAAGCCGGCTTGCGGGCACAGACCCAGAGCCAGGACCCGTTGATGAACGCTGCGCTGTTGAACGCTGCACGTTGAACGTTCCTGTCGGTTGACCGACCTGCTCGTTTGTTGGCCAGAGCCAAGGCCCGTAGGGCCGGCATCTTTGTAGTGGTGGCGCCGGGCACATCGGACAAGCTCCGTAGGAGCGGCATCGCACTGAACGCGCATGTGCAAACCGGTTGCTTGCGTTGCCGGGACGGCGGCGGGTTTGATATCGCCCCTACGGGGCTGTGCGCCTGTTTGGGAACGCTCAACTCTCAACGCTCGACGCTCAACGTACAACGTACAAAGGGGCTGCTGCACAATGAGTGCTTAATTCAAAAGCCGCCTAGCCCGTATATTTCATACTCCGATTGCTTTTTCGGCTTTCGATGGCCGTGCCGGCCAAAAAATCGGGCCGGGCACGACCATTTTCTCAAATGTGGA
>JARYMD010000439.1 GCA_029907285.1 Verrucomicrobiota bacterium
CAGGATATGTATGAAGCGGCCATTGTTACTGACAGCAAAGCGGATTTGATCCCCGGGTTCAAGGGGATCATGGAACCGGGCCCGAAATGTCCAACTCTGCCCTTGGCTGAGCTGGATTTTGTGCTTGTTCCCGGGCTCGGGTTCGATGCAACCGGCGCAAGGCTGGGGCGGGGCAAAGGGTACTACGATCGGATACTTGCCGGTGTCAGGGGGAAACGATGCGGTGTGGCCATGGATTGGCAGGTGGTGGAGTCGATACCCGCGTCGGCGCACGACATGAAGGTGGACTTTATACTGACGCCCACGCGCTGGATTCAATGTGTCGGATGAACGCAGCCTGGCAGCACGACAGGAAAATTCGGGCTGCAGAAAAATGAGGACGCAAGAACTCTACTGTGATTGTAGCCGCGGACGTTAGTCCGCGGAAATATTTCGGTTCAAGCATTACCTGGTATGGAGCGGGCCTTTGGCCCTTCGAATTCACACAAGGCCGGTGGCCCGGCCAGAAATCAAAGCGCCAACGGCGCGGTTTCACACCAGCGTGGGGCGAAGCCCCACGAAAGGACGGCGAGAAGCAACCCTGCAAGAATGATGCAGAGAATATGAATGCTTTCCAAGGCGCCCTGGAATTGGACCGACACCTCCCGAGGAGCGGGATCGCTTTAGAATCCGTTTGGTCTGGCGGCAAGATTTCCCGGTTAGGCGTTGAGTGGCGGTCAATTATTGGCAGAGGCGGGTTTGCCCTGGAAATCGATTTCGCCGCGGGCGCGGCCTGCTTTGACGTACAACCGGTAAGTCACACCTGGCCGGAGTGGTTGTGGGCGGGCTTTGTCCGAGGCGGGTTGCATGCCACGTATTGGCTGGCCGTATGCGAAGCCTTTGGTGGGCAGTGAATTTGATTTGCTTATCAAGTGCCACAAAGGTGTTGGGTTCCTGTTCGTCGCCAGAGCATCGACTGGCACAACCTTTATTTCGGTGAGCCGGTAACGGTCTTCGAGTGTGAATGTGACCGGCAGGGCGGCCTGCGTTGATCTGCCGTATGGGACAGGGCGGTCCAGCTTGAGGATTTGAATAGTCGGGGCATTGAGCCAGTCTGTGAAATAGTAGATGTAGAAACTGCCCAGAACAGCGGTAAACAGAACCAGAATTTGCGCTTTTCGCGTCATAGCAGATAGAAGAAAGACGGCTGGCGCAGTGTTGTATTCACTTAAGCTCTGTGCAAATGCATGCCGTGAGCCGGCACACAGAAGCGGCGAAAATGAAGAGATTTCCCCGAAAATCCCGGAATGCTGGGTTTACACTCATCGAGCTGTTGGTTGTGATTGCAATCATAGCAATTCTGGCCGGGATGCTGCTGCCCGCTCTGAGCCGCGCAAAGGAAGCAGGCCGGCGCATTGCCTGCTGCAACAACATGCGGCAGTTGGCACTCGCAGCCACGATGTACGCCGACGAGAACAACGGGTTTTACCCCGAACGCACGCAAGGCCCGCGCTGGCCGCAGCGTTTGCTGCCGATCTACCGCGATGTGCATCTGCTCAGGTGCCCGAGTGACGGCCCAGCGGTTCCGCAGACGGGCACGGCCGGGACAAACGGGTTCCCTGCGGATGCCTCGCCACGCAGCTATATCATCAACGGGTGGAACGACGGGTTCAAGGAACAGCTCGAAGCCGAATTGGGTCGCACGGTCCAGAACAACGAGTTGATGGGGCTGATTGCAGGACGCGCAATGCGCGAGACTGCAATTCAGGAACCATCCGAGACCGTCCTTTTTGGTGAAAAGGACAATCCATCGCCGCATTATTACATGGATTTCCTCGAGGGGGTCGGCAACGATATCACGGAAGTTGATCAGTCGAAACACTCCAGTCCGGTCAGGAACTCGCGTGGCGGTGGGTCCAACCATGCATTAGTTGATGGGAGCGAGCGGTTTGTCAGATTCGGGAAAGCGTTCGCTCCTGTTAACCTTTGGGCAACGACGGCCAAATGGCGGAATACTGTGATCGACTTTTGAACATGACATTGAGAACGGCGATGGCGGGGCGGTCAGGATTGTGTTTATTGTGTCGGCCTGCGTTTTTGTGGTTGATCGCTGCCGGGTTTGCTTTGGAGCTGGCTGTTGGCCAGGGGCAGGATTCATCCGCGCGTTCTTTGGAGCCGACTAAATCCTTTCGCGTAATGACGTACAACATTCATCATGGCGAAGGCGTGGATGGGAGGGTTGACCTTGAACGCATAGCTGATGTGATCAAGAAAGAGCGTGTTGACCTTGTTGCCTTGCAGGAGGTTGACAAAGGGGTCGCAAGAACCGCCCGAAGGGATTTTCCGGCCGAACTGGCTGCGTTGACCGGAATGGCATGCGTTTTCAGCAACAATTACCATTACCAGGGCGGCGAATACGGTAACGCGATCCTCAGCAAGTTCCCCGTCGTCACATGGACAAACACGCATTTGCAGATGATCCGGCAGGGCGAGCAGCGGGGCATCCTCCAAACAACCGTTTCAGTGGCGGGCAAACAAGTTGTGTTCATGGCAACGCATATTGATTACCGCCGTGAGGATGATGAAAGGATCATGAACGTCGCCGAGTTCAGGAGAATCGTGAAGCGATATTCAGGATTGCCGGTGATCATTTGCGGCGATTTCAATGACACGCCCGGCAGCCGGACCTACGCCAACATGGCTGAAGAGTTTGTGGATGTGTGGACAAAGGCTGGCGACGGCCCGGGCTGCACCATCACAAGCACGAATCCAACAAAGCGCATCGATTACATTTGGCTGCACAAAGAACAGGATTCGTTGGAACCTTTGCGGGCGTGGGTGATCGAGACCCTTGCCTCGGATCATTTGCCGCTGGTTGCAGAACTTCAGTGGAAGCGCAACTGATGACGGCGCTTTGCGATTGCGCGATTAGGCTGCATGACAATCTGTGGGCTGCAGGAGTTGATCAAGTGGCTGTGCCGGTTCAGCGAGATATAGTTGGTGAACTGGCGTGTGATCAGCATTCGTTTCCACCTGTTGGTCCGAGTGACGCGGCGCATAATCCCAGCGACGAGGGATTGATTGAGCGGATAGAGGTGTTGTGCGGGAAAGATGGCACGCTTGTCCAAGTGGACGAGCCGGGGCGCGGCTCGTAGTGCAGGCTTTAGCCTGTGTCCGGTCTCGATGGATTTGCCAACCGCTCTTGAGCCGCCTAAAGGCGGTACTACAAACCGCCGCGGTTGGTAGCAGAGGCTTTAGCCTGTTTCACAATTGCCCGCTTGGTATCAGCGGCGATAAGCGGCTCAACGGCCATATTTCATACCCAAAGCAATCTGTGCAATCTGTGAGGTGGGTGTCTTCAAAAGATTCGGGAATCTGCGCGCCGGGAAACCCGCGCCT
>JARYMD010000043.1 GCA_029907285.1 Verrucomicrobiota bacterium
GAATCGTCGGTGAAAGCAGACCCGAAGCAGGATAATAACCGGCGACAAGGCAGAGGTCGTTTGTAACGCCCGGCACCGCGAGAGAAGACCACGATGTTCCCGTGGGTGACACGAGCACCAGCCCTTTGTTGCCGACTGCGACGAACCGGTTTGTAAGCCATGCCACTCGGTTCAGATCGAGCGTTGTTCCCGAACTTCTTTTTGTCCAACTGACGCCGTTTGCGCTCGTGGCAATAAAACCGCTTTCGCCGACGGTGACGAATGTGCCTGCGCCGAATGCGACGCTTCGCAGCCAGGCGTTGAACGTTTGGGGCCGGCGTGTCCATTGCACGGCGTCGCTGCTGGTATAGACTGCGCCATTGTCGCCAACAGCGACAGCGACGCCATTGCCCACTGCGACAGATTCGAGCCAGTCTTCGGTGCCAAGGTTGGCAACGCTCAGGCTGTCCAGGGCGTCAAGCGGCGCATGCACCACTGTGCCGTTTTCGCCCGTGATGACGACGCTGTTGCCGAAGAAAGCAATCCCGCGCAAGGCGCGCGCGGTGCCGGTCTCGCGCGGCACCCAGAATTCGTAATCCAACGAAGTATAAAACCTGCCGCGGTCGCAGGCCGCGAACGCGAGCCAGTTGTTGACGGCGAGATCGTAGCAATTGTTGCCGTGGGGCAGGGGATTTGACCATTGCCAGGTGAGTGGTTGTGCGCATGCGAGCGTGGCCAGCGTTGCGCCGCTGAGAATCGACAGCAGCAAGCGTCCCATTGCATTGTGTGCGAGGTTTTTGCTCATGGCAGACAACTTGTGGAGAGCGTTTACAGGAAATCTGTTCGGCAGGTCAACAAAAGATCGTGGCATTGGTGTTGCCATTTTCGACGGGGTTGGCAAACCTGATTGCATGAATGGCATACCTGTACTGCATGTCGAAGCGGATTGCATTGCGCGCGCATGGGAACTGTCTCTGATCGAGCTGAACCGGCACGGGTGCTGCATCAAGACCGAGTACGACAAACCCGAGGATCCGCCCAGCAAAGACGCCACGATGATAATCACCATTATTGACCCGCTGAGCGAGCCGATGATCCACAAGGATTTTCCGGGCGGCCCGATCGAGCTTCAGGAATACGTGATGGAGGTTTGCGAGGGCATCAAGGACCATCTGGTTCGCGATCCGTCCGATCCGAACGACACACGGTGGGAGTACACGTATCACCAGCGGTTGTTCGCGTATTCGGTCCCGACACTTGCGCCGGTCAACCAGATTGAAGCATTGTGCCAAAGACTCGCTCGCGCCCCGCATACGCGCCGCGCCCAGGCCATAACATGGAAAGTCTGGGAAGACAGCGCGTGCTACGATCCTGCGTGTCTCCAGAGCATCTGGTGCAGAATCATCGAAGAGAACAGAGAGCCGGTTTTGAGCATGAACGTGCGGTTCAGGTCAAACGACGCCTACAAGGCAGCGTTCATGAACATCTTCGCGCTCGTCCAATTGCAGCAGCGCATCGCAGCCCGTGTCAGCGAACTCATCGGACGGCCGGTGCGAATCGGCCGATACTGTCACATGGCCGACAGCTACCACATTTACGGATCGTACTTTCGCGAGTTTGAAGGACGGTTTCTAGGCGCCCTTGAAAAGCGGACATTTGAACAGCGAACCATGCGGTACGACGCGGTTCGAGACATGATGGAGGAGGCGCGGCCGATGCTGCTGGAGAAAGCCAGGTTTCTTGGCGGCGGCCGGCAGATTTGAGCTGACAAACGGAGCGGTTCAACACCAATATTCTGCGATGAGAGTCGTGAAAAAGATACTTGCCGTGGGCGTTGTCACGTTTGCCTTTTGCGCGATTTGCGCAAATGCCGGTGAACAAGCGAAAACAGCCGATCAACTGCCGGCCCCGCCATTCGGCAAACAGTGGAAGCTGGCGTGGAGCGACGAGTTCGAAGGCGCGCAGCTCGACGAAACAAAATGGAATCGGCTGGGCGACTGGAAACGGCGGGACGGTTATTGGGTCAAGGACGATGCCTATGTCGATGGCAAGGGCAATCTTGTGTTGCGCGTCAAGAAAGATGGCTCGCGGTTCACATGCGGCGCGGTTAATACGCGGGGCAAATTCGAGCATGCATTTGGATATTACATTATGCGGTGCAAACTGCCGCGTCATGAGGGGCATTGGCCGGCCTTTTGGCTCATGTGTGACGGCGTGAACAAGATCGGCAATGACGGCCGCGACGGGACAGAGATCGACATCATCGAGGTCCCATGGCGCGATGGACGTCTGACGTGCAATCTGCACTGGGACGGATACGGCAGGGAACACCAAACAGCCGGGATCAAGTTCACCGTGCAAGGCGTTCAAGATGGCTGGCACACGTTCGCCCTCTGGTGGAAGACCGATGAATACGTGTTTTATGTGGATGGGAAAGAAGTGTGGCGAACGACCGCAGGCGGCGTTTCGCAGGTGCCGGAGTTTGTCAAATTGACAGAGGAGATCGGCGACTGGGGAGGGGATATCCGCAAAGCCGAGTTGCCGGATTACTTTTACGTGGATTACGTGCGAGTTTATGATCTTGTCCCATGAACAACGTCACAAATAACCCGCGCGAGAAACTTGCGTGCATTTTCGGGCGTCGAAGTGTCAGGGCTTACACGAACGCCAAAATTGACGATGACACGCTGCGGTTGCTCCTTGAAGCAGCAATGGCAGCTCCGTCCGCTGTGGCGAAAGACCCGTGGCGGTTCGTAGTCGTCCGGCAGCCGTCCACGTTGACAGAAATTGCGTCTGCCTTGCCCAACGGCCGATTTCTTGCGAAGGCTGCTGCCGGCATTGCAGTGGTTGGAGACATCGACGCTGCCCATGACAGGCAACTGAGCTATCTGCTTCAGGATTGTTCGGCGGCGATAGAGAATCTTCTCATTGCGGCCAACGTTCTTGGCCTTGGCGCCTGCTGGCTCGGCGTGCACCCGCGTGAAGACCGGATAAAGAGGATTCGGGAAATACTTTGTCTGCCGGAGAACATCGTGCCTGTTGCGATGATTTCAGTTGGTTATCCGGCGGAACGGAAAGAACCTCGGACGCGGTACGCGGACAGGCACGTTCACCATGAACGTTGGTGAGCAGGTTCCACGGGGGGATTCCATTTCAATGCGGAAGGCCCGCATGGGGCGTTGCCCCAGGCTGTTATAGAGCGGGCCTTTGGCCCTATGATCACTGCGATGTCACCGTTGCCGTCCCCGGCCGCATCAACCTGGTGACCGATCGTACACTGGTTTCGATCACACGAACCCTGCGTCCGAAAGTTCACCGGTCGGGGGCGGGCAAGGATGCCCGCGCTCCTATTCACGGCAGGGTTTAAGCTCGGGGCGGGCAGGAATGCCCGCGCTCCTGCAGCCGATCTTGCGACCCGTCCTCACGCATCACGCATCACGCATCACGTATCACGTATCACGTACCACCTGTTTTTACTGCATTTAGATTAACCGTCAGGTTGGAGAATACGAACGACCGCATTCTTTACACCTGATGATGGGTGGAGCCTTTCGCGTCATTGACTTTGACATCTGTATAGAAAGCGGCGCAGGCGTGCGAGGCTAATGTTTGTGGGCAGGGGCTTAAAGGTTTCCCTCGTGTGAATTGTGGACGGGGTTGGGAGCAAGTGACTGAAGAGATGTCGGGAGTAACATGCGAGGAATGTTGAGAATAAGCTGGGAAAGCCATTCGATGGCAAGTGCAGATTTGCTGTGTGGGGCTGGGGAGTGTGTTCGAGAAAACCATACCGCGGAATCGAGCGTTCGAGATGTTTTCTTTTGATGATGGTGATGCAATGGCGAGCGCGTTGAGGGCGGCGAGGAACATTGCTGTAGGGCTTAATCCTACATATCGAATGTACAAATTGCCGACGCTGGAAGCAGACAGACTCCACTTGTTCAAAGATGGGTGAAGTCTGTTAAATGCGTATTGAACTGTCACAGCAAGGGCTGTGGTGGTTTTTGCAACACCAAGAATAAACCAACAAATAGTAAGGTAGAAAGGAAAGAGAGAATGAAAACACAGGTTCAGAGCAAATCACGGGGCTTCACCCTCATTGAGATGGTGGGTGTCCTTGCGATCATCGCGGTGCTCAGCGCGCTGCTGGTGCCGCGCATATTCAGCGCAATCAACGAATCGCGATTGAACGGGGCCATAACGTCGATTAACTCTGCCAAAACGGCAGCCATTGCCTACTATGGCAAGTACGGCAAGTTCGGGGGATACAATGGGGTGGACCTCACAAGCACGAACGCTGATTGGGACCTTGTCCAGCTGCAGGAAGGGTTGTTGGAGAAGCCATTCGAGACCAAACTGAGCACCCTATCCAGCACCAACGCACACCAGATTCAACTGGTGGCTGGGTTGTCTGCGACGACTGCTGCCACTGATGTAAATGCGGCGTACAATCTGGACAACAACAGCACTTCGCCGAACCCTGCGAACGATGCTTCAGGGAAGTGGGTAGTTCAAGCTTTCATTCAGGGGGTGAACACTGACGACGCCATTGAACTCAACAACCGGATCGACGGGGACCTTGATCCTGTCCAGAAAGGCTCGACATCTGCGAATACACTTGGACGGGTCAAGTACACGGCTCCTGCGAGCGACAATACGGTTGACGTGCGGGTTTACCTTGCGCACAAGTGAGGCTGGATGAAAAGCGAATCCTAGAGGCTTTTCATCGGCAGCATGGCCCGGGTTTTCCCGGGGAAAAGCTCTGTTTTTGTTGATGGACAACAGGAGCGGGCTGGATTTGCCTGAAAGCAGCCGGCCAGCTCAGGGCAGCGGCAAATGTCTGCTACAGCACAAATGACCGCGCGGCCGATAGTCGGCGGAGTGGTTGACCGGCTTTTGGCGGCGGGCCTGATCACTGACAGCCAGCTTCAGTTGGCGATGCGCGAGCAGCGCCAAAAGGGCGGAAAGCTGAGCAAAATCCTTGTCGATCTCGGCTTCGTCACTGCTGATCAAATTGCAGCGATGATGGGCAAGGAGGTCAAGGCTGAGCATGTTGACCTGAAGAAATTCCCGCCGGAGAAAGCTGCCCTTGACCTGGTGCCGATGGACATTGCGCGCCGGTTCCGGGTCCTGCCGCTAAAACTTAGAAATGGGTCGCTGGTGGTTGCGTTTGCAGACCCGTCAAACGTCAGGGCGATTGACACGCTGCGCCAATTGACCGGGCTTCACATCGAAGTTGTTACTGCGCCAGAAAGCGAGATTCTGGCCAGGCTGGACAGAATACGGAACATTGGCGATGCCATTCAACAAACCATCGACAAGGTCATCCAAGAGGAATCGCTGGGGCAGGCCGAGCAAAAGGTCGAAACGCCGCAGGAACAACGCGTTCAAGCGTCAGAGAACGATGCGCCCATTATCGGGTTGGTGAACCAGATTATCACTCGGGCGGTCAACCTCGGGGCAAGCGATATACACTTCGAGCCCGAAGAGAAAATGATGAGGGTTCGGATGCGGCTGGACGGGGTGCTGCATCAGGACGTTCTCCTGCCGAACGTGATCGCGCCGCTTGTCACTGCCCGGCTGAAGATAATGGCTGAGATGGACGTGGCGGAATCGCGCGTTCCGCAGGACGGGCGGGCGACGGTCAACGTTGGGCAGCGCCAGGTCAACCTGCGTGTTTCATCTCTGCCGACGGCATACGGTGAGAACATGGTGCTGCGGATTCTTGATCCGGGATCGCAGGTTATACGTCTTGACACTCTCGGCATGACGCCGGCCATGGAAAAGCAAATCCGGACTCTGATGGACAAGCCGCACGGCGTCATAATTGTTACAGGGCCGACCGGCAGTGGGAAGACCACCACTCTGTATGCGATCCTGCGCGAGCTGTGCACCGAGGACGTCAGCATTTTCACGCTCGAAGACCCAATCGAGTACAAAATGCCGGGTCTGACCCAGACTCAGATCAAGGAAGAAGTTGGGTTGACTTTCAGTGCGGGTTTGCGGGCGCTGTTGCGGCAGGACCCGGACATTATTCTGGTGGGCGAAACACGGGATACCGAGACAGCGCAGCTCATGGTGCGGGCGGCGTTGACCGGGCATCTTGTATTCACCACGTTGCACACGAACGATGCGCCGGGCGCGCTGCCGCGGCTGCTGGACATGGGGGTTGAACCGTACCTGCTGCCGGACAGTCTGCTCGCTGTGCTGGCGCAACGGCTGGTGCGCAAGATTTGCGATCAATGCCGGAGACCCGAGCCTGACCCGGAGCAGGTTTTCCAGGGGCTGCAGATTGAACCGCCGCAGGATGGTCCAATCCAGCTCTGGCGCGGCGAAGGCTGTGTTGTGTGCGAGAACAGCGGGTACAAAGGTCGGCAGGGTGTGTTCGAGCTGATGGTTATTACTGACGATTTTCATGACGCGATTGTGTCAAGGCGTGGCGCGCCGGAGTTTTATCGATTGGCGCGTCAGAATGGGATGAAGACCATGTTCGAGGACGGTTTGCAGAGAGCACTGCGAGGGGTCACAACACTGGATGAACTGTTGCGTGTGACGCGACTGCAGGTTTGAGGGGTATATGCCCGTTTACTCGTACATAGGAATTGACCGGTGGGGCCGGAACGTCACGGGCCAAATGGCGGCTGATGACGAGATGAGCCTCGAAGAAAAGCTGCAGACGCTCGGTCTGTGGCTCGTTGAAGCGAAGCGCCAAAAGGATGAAAAGAAGAAACGGAGCGCGCTCGGGAATTTGATGTCGTGGGGCGGATCAAGGAGGCGCGAACTGATCAACTTCTGCACGCTGATGGCGTTTCAGCTTCGGGTTGGGATACCGATGGTGACCGCGCTGCAAGTGGCGGCTGAGGACTGCGAGAACGCCCAATTCAAGCTTGTGATCGAGGAACTCAAGCGGCTTGTTGAGTCAGGCCAGCAATTGTGCGAAGCGATGGAACGGTTTCCGAGGGTCTTTTCGCAGCAGTTTACGAGTCTTGTGCGTGCGGGCGAAGACAGCAGCACGCTGCCCGAAACCTTCATAGAGCAAAAGCGGTTTCTTGAATGGCAGGAACAGATTATTTCAGATGTCCGGCAGGCGACGATTTACCCGACGATCGTGCTGATAGTGGTGGTGGTGTTTGTGTTGGTGTTGTTCACCTTTGTGATACCGAAGTTTGTTCTGCTGTTGAAGGCCGCGAACGCGCCGCTGCCGTTGATCACGCAGGTTGTTTTTGGGATCAGCGACTTCGTCAAGTCAACATGGTGGATGTGGCTTGGAGCATTCACGGTGGTTCCGGCGCTGATACAGGCTGCAAGAAAAGCCTCGGAGGATTTCGCTGTGGCGTTCGACAAGTTCAAATTCAAGATGCCTGTCTTTGGCCAACTGAATCACATGCTGGTCATATCGCAGTTCGCCCACAGCCTTGCGGTGCTTTACAGGTCTGGTGTGATACTGACCTCGGCGATCAAGCTGTGCCGTGACCTTGTGAAGAGCGCCTGGCTGTCGAGGTCATTGGCCGACATCTTAAAGCGTGTGGAAGCCGGTGAACCGGTCAGCGAAGCCCTGCGAAAGCACGAAATTTTCCCGACGTTGTTGGTTAGGATGACGGTGATGGGCGAAAAGACCGGGACGCTTGACCAGGCATTGGAGAACGTGGCTGACTACTACAACATGGTGATTCCGAGGAAAATCAAGAAAATCTTCAGCATAATTGAACCGGCGCTGATTCTTTTTCTGGTGGGGATAGTCGGGATGGTGGCATTGGCGATTTTCCTGCCCATCATTTCACTTGTCGGAAGCATCAAGTGACCAGGCTGGTTGCATATGCAGTGCCGAACACCAATACGAAATCCTGAGGCAAACGCAGAGGCCGGGGTGAAAACCCGAACGCCGATGCTGGCTGTGCAGGGAATGCAGATTTGCCGAAAGCTCGGGAAGGGTGCGTACACCTTGATCGAACTGGTGGGCGTGCTGGCGATCATTGCGATTTTGGGTTTGATCGTCACAGAAAACGTGCTCGAAAAGATAAAGCGGCAGGCGCGCAAGACCGAGGGGGACAACTTGGCGACCATGGCCGATGCAATGCGGCGGTCTGTTGTTCGCACCAAATCGATTCCGGGCGCAGGCAACATGCCTGCCCGGATTGCCGAGGAATTGTCCCTGCCGGTGTCGAAGCTTCCGACCACGCAGTTCCGCCAAACACGATACTTTTTCATGCACCCCGATTTCCGGGTCGGGACGAATCTCACGTCCACCTTGCCGTACACACAGACCGTCCTTGGCTCGATGAGAGAACCCACAAACTGCCAGGCGCTGATCATTTCGAGTGTCGGTCCGCTGGAGGAGGATTTGATCCCGGCCGAGATGGACGGCACAACCTTCATGAACTTGTGGAATACAAGCGAAGATTGGGATGCGCTGGCAAGAGACGTCAAGCTGCAGCGCATCGAGTTTCGGGATTTGTTTCACAGAGTCGTGCTGAACAACCTCGATTCAAACCAGAATGCGCCGTTTTCGGTGGGAAGCACAAACACACTCACATCAATTGCCCCAGGAGGCAGATTTGAGACCTGGTTCATCGACACAACGGCACTCAACCTTCACATGGTTGTTGGAACTGTCGTGCAACTTCAAACCCGCGAAATCATCCGTGAAGATGTCAGTTACGTTTTCGAGAATGGTCGGTGGGCTCGGTACCTCGGGGGTGGCAGAGGCGCTGGCGGTGGTGTTTTCGGCTCTCTTGTGGATGCGTTCCTTCGCTCTGTCCTTTACAGCGGGAGCAAATTCGCTGCTGACCAGCAGTCGATTGTGGACGAAATGTACAACTATCTCTGGTTCGTGGCGCTTTGGGCCATTGATGGATTTCCAGGCGATGGCAAGTCGAACCCGCGTCCTCAGATTCCCGAATGGCGCGTAGGTTATGACGCTGCGGACCGGCTGGCGGACTTTTCACAGAACCTGGTTGGGAATTGATGATGCCATTCCAATGAACACGCTGAGCAGCAAAGAAGTTCAAAGGACAGTGAACCGGCCAGCGGCATGGTCGCTGATCGAAATGATCGGCGTGATGGCGATCATAGCCGTTCTATCGCTGGCGATTGCGCCGGCCTTAATGAAGCAGATCACTCAGGCCAACAAAGAGGCAGAAACCAAAATGCTGGAGCGGCTGGCTGATGGGTTGCAAAGGTCCATTCTTCGAGAGCACCGCATTCCTGGATCAACTGATTTTGCACAGGCAATCGCCCGTGAACTGGGGCTGGATCAAGCTTCTGTCCTGTACAACCGTGCTGGGCAGCAAAGGGTTTGTCTGATTCATCCCGGGATGAGAATCGGGCCGAACGGGAATTCGAGTCTCCCATTCACCCAAGACTGGCAGGGCTCCGTCGCACCCACGAACGCACGGGTCATGCTTATATCAAGTTTGTCGGTGCCGCTGCCAACCGGCATTCAAAGCGGCCCTGCACCAAGCGCGGATGCTTTTGAAAACATCTGGGATACGGCTGAGGACAACGTGCCCTCGGGATGGACTGGCTGGGGAGGCAGCGGCGCGTTGCTGATCATACGGCGTATCAATCTTGGATTGCTGTTTGTACAAGTTGCACTTAACAACAACTCGCCGGACAGGGGCAGGTTTGCGATTGACAGTGACACGGTCACCCGCCAAGCGCCTCTGACGACATCATACCTGATTAACACGAAGCTCCGGTTGTATCGCGCGGGCCAAGACACCCCGCAGACAATTGAGATTGTGAGCGAGCCGGTAAGCTATCTGTACTACAATGGTGTTTGGCAGGGCTCGTTTTCCACAAACCGTGATCCCAGGAGCTTGTCGGGTGCTGACTTGCAGGCTGCATATGACCTTTTCATGGCATCGCCGGAAAACCCGGATGGCAAAGCAACGAAGACCGAGGTAGTCTCAGCAATGACCGACTTCATGATGCTCTATACCAACTGGGCGGCCCAGAACTTCCCCGGGAGCCTTCAAAGAGATGTCAAACAGGCCGCGATGAGGCTGGATGACGTTCTTCAGGGTTACCTGTTCAAAGCAGCCAAATGAACTTTTGACCAAGGACCTCTCCCATGCTCCGCATAGAACAAAAACGAAGAATTCAGAACGGCAAGGCCAGCAATGGTGCCGAACGCCTCTCGACACAGAGGACTGTTCTGAGCCTTTCATGGATTGATGGGGCAGTGCGAGCGCTGGCTGTGCACAAGGGAGTGGTTGAAGGTTCGTGGGAATGTCCTGACACGGTGGCGGATGCTGCTGGATTTGGTGCGGTGTTACGCCTGGCTGTTGCGCATACAGGTTACAAGGGCACAGCAGTGTCGATTGCGCTTGCACACCCTCGGCTGAGCCAGCAATTGCTTGCCACGCCGCCGATCATGCGAAGAAGCTTGATGAGCTGCCTCGAAAGGCAGGTGCAAATGCTGCTTTACCTTGGTGTTCCCCCCGACTTTCAGCCAGCGCTGGCGCGCTATATCGAGCGGCAGGTTCAGAGCTTGAAGAGCTTCGATGGCGAGGCTGCGTGGTGCTTCGAATACACAGTGCCAATCGAAGAAACGAACGGATTGCTTGTTCACCTGTTTCCGAGACAGATTTTGGACACACTGGCCGCGGAGTGCGACACAGCGGGTCTGTGGCTGACTGCAGTGGTTCCGATAACATCGGTACTGCAATCGCAGGTGCAGCACCTGCCGATTGGCCAGGAAGAAGTGGCAATGCTTGTGGGTGACACAGGGCGGTCAACCGCAGTGGTGGTGAGCAGGGGGGACGGCCAGCTTTACTTGAGCCGCATGCTGGCTGGTGTGTGGCCAGACAATGCGGAACAGCTCATAGTTGATCTGCAGCGGACAGCGGTTTTTGTGAAGGAGGAGTACGGGGTTGGCGTGTCGGGAGTTTGGTTGTTTGGTCCGGACATGCAGAATCACACCCGGCGGGTGCAGGCCGAAACCGGGATTCCCACGACTGAAAGTCCTGTTCCATGGGATGCTTTCTATTGGCCGCGGGAGGTATGTTCGCTTGTGCCGGCGATGATGCCGAATTTCATCAGCTGGGAGCAGCTTCACGCGCCGCGAGAGCGGCTCTGGCTGAAGTTGATCTCCGCCGGTGCGCTGTTGGTGGTGGTGAGTTGTGTGGCAACATCGGCATATATCGAATGGACCTTGCGCCAGGAACGCGCCGGGCTCAAAGAGATTCAAGCCAGAACAGCCGAAACTGAAAAGCAGAAAACCGAAGCGCAAAAGCGCAATGAAGAGCTCGAAATCAAGCGCGAGACCATCAGGCTTGTGGACTCGGAACGTCTTCCGCCCGTGCCTGCATGGTTCATGGGGTATCTGAGCGAGGCGGTTCCGGAGGATATTTTGCTGACAAGCCTGGAAGTGCACAGGGAAGGTGAGCAGTGGCGTATCAAGCTTTCAGGCGTGCCGCAGCCATCGACAAATGCGCCTTCGGCGGCGGTTTTGTCAAATTCTGTTGAAGAGTTGAAACGGCGTCTGGCGTCCGGGCCGTTTCATGTGGCCTTTGTTTCAGGCTCGAACCGTGGTCCCAAGTTGAAATCTGCCGATGCGGCGCCCAAGCCGCTTTCGGCGTGGGTTGGTGAACTCGGCAAGGTCGTTGGGAAGCAGGAACCGAAAAATCTTGAGTTCAAACTGGAGGGTGTCATGGAATGAAAGCAAACCGGGAGGAAACCAAGCCTGTCTCACGTGCAGCGCGTTGGCGTGCGCTGTGGATACGGCTGGGGGTGTTTGGCCTGGTGGCAGTGTCGGTCTTGGTGCTGTCTCGCAGCGTCAACCGGCTGCTGAAGGCCCAGGTGCAAACGCGTGCAGCCAGCTCCCAGCTTGCACGCTTGGAGAATGAAGTCCGGGCGCTGAAGTCAAAGTGGCGCCAGGAGGAAATCGAAGAACTGGAGGCGAGATTTGCCAAGCTTCCTTCGCTGCTGTTCCCCGAGGAGGAAGCGCTCGGTGAATGGCTGCGTAGTCTGAGATCGCAGGCCGACCCACTGGCGTTGGACACGAAGGTGGAGTTTGGGACTGTGGCCGTGCCTGTTGCGAAAACCAAGAGTGTTGCAACGATTCCGGCGACAGTGACGGTGCAGTTGAAACCGGGCGAACCCACTGCGCCGCCGCGGTCGCCTTACAACAGGCTGCTGTACCTGATTTCGCATCTCGTTCGTCATCCGCGGCGTGCGGATGTTGTCGGCATAGAGGTGCGCAGCACGTCGAATTCGGTCAGTCATGCTGTGGCGAAAATCAATCTATGGGCCATTGAGGCGCCCATGTGAACGGTCAATGCCATGAAGCTTTTGCAGAATCCAATAGTCGTGGTTGTGCTGGTCGTTGTGGCAGTCGCGCTTGCTGTGTCATCGTTCAAGCCGAAATCGAGGGCTGCGCGTCCGGCGCGTCCAAAGGCGGCTGTTGCTGCAAAGGCAGAGCCGGAGGCCAAGACAAACACGCAGTCTGAGGCAACAATCAAGCCCGAACGTCCGATTGACCTGGCTTACATTGAGAAACACGCGCAGGAATGGATGGAAGCTCCGGCGCGCGATCCGTTTTTTGCGTACAACTTGCTGAAGCAAGCAAACCGCCAAGCGACAAATCCGCCGGTCAGGCTGGTTTTGACCGCGATCTGGCGGCAAAGCGGCGGGGCCTTTGCCGTTATCAATGGGACGGTTTGCGCAGAAGGCGACACGGTCGAGGGATTCCGGGTTGAGCGGATTGAGGATGACCGGGTCATTTTGGAGAACGGCGAGTGGCGTGAGGTGGTTCGGTTTCCGGGCGCAGGCGCGAGTGAACTCCGGGATCAGGAATACCCGGAACAACCTGAACCAGCAGCAGCCGCTGGCAATGGGCCGGCTGTAATCGCCGCCAGAGAGAACAGAAATGGGAGTTGAATGTGGCTTTGAGTCGAACTGTGCAAATGAAAACGAGAATACACTCGAACAGGTGGAAGTTGATCGCTGTTGTGGTGTTCGGACTGGGTTTGAGCGTGTCACCTCAGGTTGCTGCAAGGCAAATGACAACGCGAGCTGAGCCGAAGATGGCACCTGCGCCGGCCGTCAAAACCGGCGCCATCGGCTTCGGGTCGCAGCCTTCCAGCCGCGATGTAGTGCAAAAGCCGCAGCCGGATGGGTGGCCCGGGCCACGGCAAGTGGAAGAGGTCGTGGTGGGCGGCCGGACGATCTCCCTTGCTGCGAACGATCAGCCGGTTGTGGATGCGACGGCGGCACAGCCAACTGTCAAAGCGGCCGAGAAGATCGAGCAAGCTGACCAGTCACTGTCGCGCGCTGCTGAGGGGAAAACGCTTTATTCATTTCGAGCGACCAATCTGGACATTAAGAGCGCGCTGGCGTTGTTTGCGCGGGCAAACAAGCTGAACATCGTGCCCGATCCTGATGTTACAGGGGAAGTGACACTGGACGTCCACGATCTGCCTCTCGAAGAAGTGATGCGTGCGCTGCTCGAGGCCAACGATTATTTCTGGGAAGAAAAGAACGGGTTGATTCGGGTTCGAGTGGCGCAAACCCGGATGTTTTCAGTGGATTATTTGCGGATGAACCGCACTGGGAAAGGCCAGAGTGAAGCCATGCTTTCCTCCGGATCGGGCAGCATGGGTGGTATCGCGGGTGGTGGCATGGGAGGCGGCATGGGCGGAGGCATGGGAGGGGGAGGCGGTGGAGGGGGCATGGGCGGGGGAATGGGCGGTGGCGGCGGTGGTGGCGGTGGTTCATCCATTCAATTGTCGCAAGAGAATGAGATCGACTTCTGGAAAGAGCTGAAGGAAGAACTGGCCAAGCTGTTGACGACGAAAGGACGGGAGAGCATGGCGGTCAATATGACAGCGGGGATAATTCAGATCACGGATCGGCCGACGGCATTGAAGCGCGTGGCGGAGTATCTGTCGAACATGCAGACAAATGTCGAGCGCCAGGTTGAGATCGAGGCCAAGATTTACGAGGTGACTCTTAACAATCAGTTTCAGTTTGGGATTGATTGGGCGCACGTGTCGCGCGCGTACGGGGGGTTGGCTGGGTATGGCGCTGCTGCGCTGCCGGTGCCGACAGGGGCTGGTTCGTTGCAGCAATCGGCCCTTGGCGGGTCGGTTCCAGTGCTTGGTGTGCCGGGCGGTTTGGGGCTGGGGCCGGGCGGCCTTTCGACGGTGGTTTTCACGAATTTCAACACAGCGGCGGCTGTTAACGCCCTTGAGACACAGGGGCGCGTTGAAGTGGTATCGCAGCCGCGGATTCGGACGCTGAACAATCAGACAGCGATGATCAAGGTTGGGACTGAAATGCCGTTTTTCTCACAGACGACTACGATGCTCCAGAGCCAGGGCGGCACTTCGGTGACGTCTGGAGATCAGATCATGATAGTCACCGTTGGGACGATTCTTGCGATCACGCCGCAGATATCGGATGACCGGATTATTTCGCTGGATATTGCGCCTGTTCTGACGAGTCTTGTTGGCACTGAGAAATCGCCCAGTGGAACAGCGACAGCGCCGAAACTGGACACCAAGCAGGCTTCGACGATTGTGCGGGTCCGGGATGGGATGACAGTTGCGTTGGGAGGCCTTATTCACAACGAAACGGCGAAGAACCTGCGCAAGGTGCCGTTCCTTGGGGACATCCCGTTGTTTGGGAAGCTCTTCACGGGCACGTATGAGGCTCGTCAGAAGAAGGAGCTGGTCATTTTTGTGACTCCGAGAGTTGTCGATAGAAATGGAAACCTTTGATCGGGCTTGAATGCTCGGGGAGCGATTTGAATGTGCAAGAGGCGGTCAAGAGAACAAGGATGCTGGTCTTTGAAAGCAATCAAATTGACGCGGAACGCGCGGTCGAGTTGTTGCGGCGAGAGGGTGTGCAATTCGCGGTTGTTGAGGAGCCGGAGTCACAAGCAACGCTGATGCAACAGCGGAGATTGGAGGGCTTGGGCAAGTTGACAGGCGGGATTGCATTTGAGCTGAACAGCTTGCTGGCGCCGGTGTTGACTGCGACACGCTTGCTCAAAGACGAAGCGAGAGGCGATTCGGCGCGGTCTTTGTTGGATGCGATTGACGCGAATGTGCGGAGGGCGGCGTCGGTGGTCAAACAGGTTTTGACGTTTGCCGGCGGGCTTGAACCGAAACGTGAAGTGGTTGATATGACGGCATTTGTGGCAGATATTGCGGGGTTGCTTGGCGAAACGTTCTCGCCCGGGATTGCAGTTCGGGTGGAAACAGCGCCCGGGCTGTGGCCTGTTTTGGCGGATGTTTCGCAGTTGCACCAGGTATTGTTGAATCTCAGTTTAAACGCCCGCGAAGCCATGCCCGAGGGTGGCACGCTCACTCTTAGAGCGCATAACATTCAGACTGATGCTGCTTTCACGGGCAGCGTGCCCGGGGCTGCTCCCGGCCACTATGTTTGTTTGTCTGTGAGTGACACTGGGCTGGGGATGCCGGTTGAATGGATCGAGCGGATTTTCGATCCATCCTTCAAGTGCAAAGAGCAGGCGGAGAGAGGGACTGGGATAGGGTTGTCAACGGTGAACGCGATTGTGCGGAGTCACGGTGGATTTGTCCGGGCAGATAGTGTGCAGGGGCAGGGTTCATGTTTCAGCGTTTATCTGCCTGCGGCCGAGATTGTGTGTCCTTGCGCGGTGCAGGCGAATGTCAAGTTGGAGGAGGGCAAAGGCCAGCTCATTCTTGTTATTGAGGATGAAGCTCGTTTGCGGTCAGCAGTGTCAAATGCGCTGGAGGAATTTGGCTACAAGGTTTTGACTGCCGCCAATGGTATGGCAGGCGTTGAGATGTTTGCGGAACGGTGCGGGGAGATTGACATGGTAGTGACTGACCTTGTGATGCCGGATCTGGATGGAGCCGAGACAATTCAGAGGATACGCGCCATCAGCCCGCAAACACGAATTGTCCTGATGACGGGCGATTTCTCAAGACTGACGAATTCCGAATGGCGGGCTCTGTCGGTTCAGGGCACGCTGTCGAAGCCCTTCACTGTGGAAACGCTGTTGATGGTGGTTCAAGCCGTTTTGAAAGACGCGCCACTTGGGTGGGGTGTTGATTCAACGCGTGGCAATGTGACGGGTCTCTCGTCGAGTATGGTGAGCGCATGAGGAAGATTTTTACAGGCGGTTCGGAAACATGCTGCAGGGCGCGCGCTCCGAATGGGGGTCCTGTTGGCGTGCGAGAGTCAGCCAATCCGCGAACTGTTGCGGAGGGGGCGGAGAGCATCGAAAACCGCGAGCTGGCTGTGGCCG
>JARYMD010000440.1 GCA_029907285.1 Verrucomicrobiota bacterium
GCGTTGGCAGGCGCGAAGCGTTTGGAGTGCGGCAGCTTGCTGCCGCTTTGTTTTTATGCCCGAACAACGTGTCTGGCACCATGTCGCGTATCCGAGGGCTTCGCCGCAGGTTTGCGCACAATCGCAGATTTTCCTGTTGCGAGCGCCTCCTTTTTGATACGAACCGGCATGGACCATTGCCCGGGGGCATGGGCGAAACCGAGCTGAGTCAGTCAACCTGATCGCAACAAGATGAGAACATCCCCAACATGCCTTGTGACCGGCGCAGCAGGATTTGTCGGCAGTCACCTTGTCGATCGCCTTGTTGGTCAAGGATGGCGGGTGATTGGCGTGGACAACTTTCTGCTGGGGCGCCGTGAGAACTTGGCCGACGCGTTCAACAGCGGCCTGTGCACTCTGATCGAGGCGGACGTCAACCAAATCGAGTCTTACACAGGCATGCTTTGTGATTTGGCGAAAGGCAGTCCAATCGACATGGTTTGGCACATGGCGGCAAACTCCGATATCAAAGCCGGCACGAAAGACCCTGACGTTGACCTGAAGCACACGTTTCTGACCACGTACAACACGCTCAAGGTAATGCGCGGATTTGGCTGTCGCAGGCTCGCTTTTGCGTCGAGCTCGGCGATTTATGGGCCACACGACAACGAACTCACCGAAGACGCCGGCCCGCTTCGTCCAATCTCCAATTACGGCGCAATGAAACTGGCTTCTGAAGCTGTCATAACTGCCGCCCTCGAGACATGGCTTGAACGGGCGTGGGTGTTCCGGTTCCCGAATGTCGTTGGGCCGCGGGCAACACACGGCGTCATTCTCGATTTTTTCAACAAACTCCGAAGCAATCCCCAAGAACTGGAAGTTCTGGGCGACGGGCGCCAGGCCAAGCCTTATTTGCACGTGCGCGAGCTGCTGGATGCGATGCTTCTGGCGTGGGACCGGGCGTCTGACAGGTTCAACTGTTTTAACATTGGCCCGGCCAGCGGCGTCACAACGGTCGAATACATCGCAAGAGCGGTGGTTGCGAAGGTTTCGCCGAATGCGCGCATCCGGTACACGGGCGGGTCACAAGGCTGGCCCGGCGACGTGCCAAGGTTCGCCTATTCGATCGACAGAATCCGAAGTCTGGGTTGGATGCCCAAACTGACCTCGAACCAGGCTGTTGATCTGGCCGTGGACGAGTTGGCAGCAGAAACACGGCAATGAAACAAGCCGTCATTCTTGCCGGTGGAAAAGGAACGCGCTTGAAAGAGCGGCTTGGTGAACTGCCGAAACCGTTGATCAGCATCGGCGGCCGCCCGTTGCTCGGCCATCACCTTGCTCTCTGCGAGAGATACGGTTTTTCCGACGTTGTGCTCCTGCTCGGCCACGGCGCAGAGAAAATCCAGCAGTACGTCAACGAACAAAAACAGCCGGGGCTGCAGCTCCGCTGCATTGTCGAGCCGCGATTGCTGGGCACCGCAGGCGCCGTGGTTGCCGCACGCGAACGCCTCGCAGAAAGGTTTCTCGTAGTTTACGGGGACCTGATGATCAGAATGGACCTCGACCGGCTCTGGCATGCGCACGAAGCCATGCGCGCATACGCAACGTTGGTCGTTCACCCGAACGATCATCCATATGACTCGGACCTCATCGAGGTTGACAAAGAAGGATGGGTTTGCGCCTTTCACGCCAAGCCGCACCCACCTGAGCTGTTCTACCAGAACCTGGTGAACGCCGCAGTGTACGTCGTTGAGAGGAAGGCGCTCGAACCGTTCGCCGGATTGCCGATGCCACTGGATTTCGGCAAAGACCTTTTTCCTTTGATGCTGCGCAAGGGCTGCCGGCTGCTCGGCTATCGAACGCCGGAATACATCAAGGACATCGGGACTCCGGACAGGTACGATCGCGTTTGTGCCGAGTTCGAGAAAGGAGTGATCGCGCGCAGCGCGCTTGATCATCCGCAGCCGGCGGTGTTTTTGGACCGGGACGGCACGTTGAACGAGGAAGTTGATGGCGTGACCAAACCGGACCAGTTGCGTCTGCTGCCCGGTGCGGCTGAGGCAGTCCGCATGTTAAACCACCACGGCATTCGAGTGGTTGTTGTCACAAATCAGCCTGTCGTAGCCAAAGGGTTTTGCACAGAGGCGGACATCGAGATGATACACCGGAAACTCGAGACGCTGCTTGGCCGGGAGCATGCGTTTATTGACCGCATTTACTATTGCCCGCATCATCCTGAACGGGGGTTCCCTGGGGAGCGGCCGGACCTCAAGATTGAATGTGAATGCCGCAAACCGAGGCCCGGCTTGATTCGCCGGGCCATGAAAGAACTTAACATTGACCCGAACATGTCGTGGGTGATTGGCGACAGCACAGTCGATATCGCCACTGCAAAGAACAGCGGTTTGCCCTCGATACTCGTGCGAACCGGACATAAAGGCCTGGACGGCCGCCATCCTGTCGAGCCGGATTTGGCATTCGACAGTTTGCTTGAAGCGGCGCGTTACGTTGTGGAAAAGATCGGGAGGCAACCATGATCATCAGTCGGACTCCGTTGCGCATGAGTTTTGTTGGTGGTGGAAGCGATCTGCCGGCTTTTTATCGTGAACAAGAAGGCGCCGTCGTTTCCACCGCAATAGACAAGTACGTCTATGTCACAATCAATCCGAAGTTCGACCAGCGGATTCGGGTAAGCTACTCCCGGACCGAAGAAGTTGGCTCAGTTGACCGCGTCAGGCATCCGCTGGTCCGCGCTTCGCTCAAGGAAGTTGGGATAACCGGCGGAGTTGAAATAACCTCGATCGCGGACATTCCATCGCGCGGGACAGGGCTCGGGTCGTCAAGCTCGTTCACTGTTGGTTTGCTGCATGTCCTGCACTTGTACAAGGGCGAATACCGTTCAGCCGAACAGCTTGCCCGGGAAAGCTGCCTGATTGAAATCGAACGGTGCGGTGAGCCAATAGGCAAGCAGGACCAGTACGCCGCCGCATTCGGCGGATTCAATTTCATGCGTTTCCTGCCTGATGAAACGGTGGTGGTGGAACCCATAGTGTGCCGGCGTGAGACCATGGCGCGATTGCAGGAGAATCTCCTGACATTTTACACGGGCATAACACGAAGCGCGGGAAACATCTTGCGCGAAAAACAGCGCGCCATAGCCGCCAGCAAACGCAAACAACAGGTTGTCTCGGAAATGGTGAAGCTGGCGCACGCCCTCCGGAAAGAGCTGCAGAACAATTGCCTCGACGCGTTCGGCGAACTGCTCCACCAAAACTGGCTGCTCAAAAAGAGCGTGTCGGAAGGAATATCCAATCCCCGAGTTGATCACTGGTACGAACTCGCAAGGCGCAACGGCGCGTTGGGCGGGAAACTGCTCGGCGCAGGAGCCGG
>JARYMD010000441.1 GCA_029907285.1 Verrucomicrobiota bacterium
GTTGTTCGCGCATGAAAAGCAAAGCGGCAGCAAGCTGCCGCACTCCAAGCGCTTCGCGTCCGCCAACGCCCACTGCAACCGCGGCAGCGCCGCGGTGCTCGCCCCGGAGGTTGGCTTCTGCGGCCACGGCGAAGAGTTTCAGCCACGGATGGCACAGATTTGACGGATGGACGCTTTCCGTCTCTCCCATCTCTGTAATCAATGCAATCCGTGGTCTCAAAACGATGATGTGGTTGTTTGGCCCTGATCCCAAATCAGACCCCGCGCCTGGATAATGGCTTGCGTGGGCGGGCTTGTTTTGATGGACTTGAAGGGTTATTTCTTTGCCCGGAATGAAACACACTGAACGGATGCTTTTGAGCGGGAATGAGGCGATAGCTCTTGCCGCGTCGCATGCCGGGGTTGCTCTCGGCGCTGGTTATCCCGGAACACCTTCGACCGAGATTCTTGAAGCTTTCGCGGAACTGGGGGGGCGCGCACAGTGGTCTCCGAATGAGAAAGTTGCGACCGAGGTTGTGCTTGGGGTGGCGTTTGGCGGCGCGCGTGGGCTGGCGACAATGAAGCATGTGGGGTTGAATGTTGCTGCTGACCCGCTGTTCACTGCGGCGTACACGGGAGTCGTAGGCGGCATGGTCATAGTCTCTGCCGACGATCCGGGGATGGCATCGAGCCAGAACGAACAGGACAATCGGCGATATGCAGTTGCAGCCGGGGTGCCGATGCTCGAGCCGTCGTCGTCGCAAGAGGCATACGATTTTACGTTGGCGGCATTTGAGATTTCGGAGCGGTGGCGGCTGCCGGTTTTGTTGCGAGTGACCACGCGGGTCAGCCACAGCAAGACGGTGGTTGTTCCGCGAGGCGTCAACGGTCCGCCGCGGAATCCGCATTTCGTCCGGGACGTTCGCGGTCGAGTGATGATTCCTGCCAATGCGCGGCCGGCGCATCGCCGGTTGCGGCAGAAACTTGCTGAGATTCAAGCGTGGAACGAGACCTCGGAGTTCAACCGTGTAGTCCCCGGAGACGCTTCGCTTGGCATCATAACGTCCGGTATTTCCTTCATGCACGCGAGGGAAGCGGCTCCGCATGCCAGCATTCTGAAGCTCGGGTTCACTCATCCGCTTCCAATAAAGAAGATTGCGGAGTTTGTCCGCGGGATGGAACGAGTGGTTGTGATCGAGGAGGGAGACCCTTACTTGGTTGAAGCGTGCCGTGCTGCTGGGCTGGCTGTTGAAGGGAAACCGGAGATGTACAGGTTTGGCGAGCTTAATGTCGCCCGAGTCAGACGGATTCTGAATGGCGACACAAGTGCGGAGCCGGTGCCGCCGCCTGGAAAACCGCCGCAATTATGCGACGGGTGCCAGTACAGGCAAGTGTTCGAGGTATTGCGGAAGCGGGATTGCATCGTAGCCGGGGATATTGGGTGTTACACGCTGGGGGTGCTGCCGCCTTTCGAGGCGATGGATTCCTGTGTGTGCATGGGAGCGAGCATTGGTGTTGGACTTGGGTTGAGGCATGTTTTGCCGCCAGAGCAGGCGCGGCGAGTTGTGAGCGTGATAGGCGACAGCACCTTCGTTCACAGCGGCATAACCGGGCTGGTCGAAATGGTTTACAATCCGCCGCCGCAGGGGCATGTGCTCATTATCCTTGATAATTTGACCACGGCGATGACCGGCCACCAGGAGCATCCGGGCACGGGGCGCACCTTGAAACATGAGCCCACCGGACAAGTCAGGTTTGAAGACCTTGCGCGGTCGTTGGGCGTGCGGAACGTGCATGTGGTTGAACCGCGCGCCGGGTCGGACGAATTCGAGCGTGTTTTGGATGCGTGTTTGAACAGCGGCGAGCTATGCATGATCATTGCGCGGAGACCGTGCCTGATGATAGCCAAACGGCTGAAAGAACTCGAATTGACCGGTGCACAGGCCAAAGATCGGAGGTAGGAAATGGCTCAAGTGACGAACATTGTTGTGGCAGGACTTGGAGGACAAGGCGTTTTGAAAGCCACGGATGTGCTGGCTGCGGTGGCGTTGAGTGCGGGCTACGACGTCAAAAAAAGCGAAATCAAGGGAATGAGCCAGAGAGGCGGATCGGTCACCGGCGATGTGCGGTTCGGCACAGAAGTGCTGAGCCCAATGGTGCCGACAGGCGAGGCCGATTTCCTTGTTGTTTTGGAATCGACACAGGTGGACGCGCACCGCCATTTGCTCCGGCCCGGCGGGATTCTGCTTTCGCCTGAGATGATCGATCAGGACAAGCTCGCCAACAAAAAGGGGCTGAACGTGGCGATGCTCGGAGCTTTGAGTGTGCACCTGCCAATGCCCGAAGCAGACTGGCACAAGGTGCTGGCAGAACAGTTCCCGCAGAAGTTCCACGAGTCAAACATGCAAGCTTTTACCGTCGGGCGCCAGAGTCAGCAAAATCCCCCGGGCTCCTAACGGTGCTAGAACAAGAACCAGCTCAATAGCCATGAACAAGACAAAATCACCTCCGCCGATGCATCCGATCAGTGCGATGGATTTTTTGCCTTCGCAGCGGCTGCGTGAAGTGCAGTTTGTGCGACTGAAGACGATGGTCCAGCGCGCTTACGAGCGCGTGCCGTTGTTCAGACAACGCATGGATGAGCGGAAGCTTGCCCCGGCCGATCTGAAGACTTTGGATGATATCGTCAAGTTGCCGTTCACCACCAAGACGGATTTGCGCGACACATATCCGTTCGGTCTTTTCGCCAGCCCGCTCTCCGAGGTTGCGCGTTTTCATGCCTCCAGCGGCACGACGGGCAAGCCAATCGTCGTGGCTTACACAAAGGAAGACCTTGACGATTGGACACGGGCGATGATGCGCAGCTTCGCCGCATGCGGTGTCAGGAACGGCGACATTGTTCAAAACGCGTATGGCTATGGACTGTTCACCGGCGGTCTGGGCGCCCATTACGGAGCAGAGGGGATCGGCGCCAGCGTTATCCCGATTTCCGGCGGCAACACAGATCGCCAGATAATGATAATGAAAGATTTCGGTGTCACAGTGATCTGCTGCACCCCGAGTTACTTTCTGCACATTATCGACCGCGCAACCGAACTTCAAGTTGACCTGAAGGAACTGCCATTGAGGATCGGAGTGTTTGGCGCGGAACCGTGGACGGAGAACATGCGGCAGCGGATTGAAGCTGAAAGCGGCATCAAAGCGTATGACATTTACGGGCTGTCGGAGATCGTCGGGCCCGGAGTGGCCATGGAATGCGAGCATCAGGCGGGGCCGCACATATTCGAGGACATGTTTTATCCGGAGATAATAGACCCGCAAACGCTGGAGGTGTTGCCGGACGGCGCCGAAGGTGAGCTCGTTCTGACGACGCTCTGCAAGCGGGCGAT
>JARYMD010000442.1 GCA_029907285.1 Verrucomicrobiota bacterium
CGCCGTGGCGCTGAAGCGAAACAAACAAACCGCTGAACCTGTCGCGGGCGCTTCCCTGCCGACAGCCGCACAGTCGGCATCAGCCAGCAGTGCCGGGGCTGCCAACGCTGCTCCGGCTGCTCCGGCCGTGCCCTCTTCCGGCCCGGCGGTTGCCGCGAAACTGCCCAAGCTGGTTGATCTGGGCGCGGACAAATGCATCCCGTGCAAAATGATGGCGCCGATCCTTGAGGAGCTCAAAGAACAATACGCTGGGCAGCTTGAGGTCGAGTTCATTGACGTGTGGAAGAACCCTGCCGCAGGCCGGGCCTACGGCATTCAAATGATTCCCACTCAGATTTTCTACGATGCCGAAGGCAAGGAACGATTCCGCCACGTGGGCTTTATCAGCAAGGAAGATATACTGGCCAAGTTCCGCGAATTGGGGGTGGACTTTGGCGGCAAAACAGCACCGGGCAAGCCCACCCATTGAGCCACAGCGACATCTCTCGTCACTCTGGCCGGCAAACGCTTATGATTGTCATCGGTCAAGAATTGCGCGTGAATATTGCCGCTTTCGCTTCCGGGAAAGCGTGGCTGGCTGGCGATGGTGAAGCATTCGTCGGCAGATGAACGCCCGTGCGCAGATCATTTTCTTTGTGGCGGCTGTGCTGCTGGTCGGAGCAGTGTCTTCGATGAAGCGCCGGGGCAATGCGAGTTTTGGGCAAAACAACGGCCCATGTTGTTCATTTGTGCCTGTCACTGATGCCCGGACCATTGGCCGCGACGCCGTTCAAGTCGCCACCAATGCCGCAGCATGCACTTTGATTGCCTACTACTTTCACGGCACGGTCCGCTGCGAGACGTGTCTGTTGATTGAGACGCTGGCCCGGGCCGTGGTGGACCAACAGTTCGATGCTGAGGTGGCTGCGAACCGTATCATTTGGGAATCGGTCAATTATGATCTGCCTGAGAACCAGCATTTTCTTGCCGACTACAACCTCCCGTGCCCTTCGCTTGTCTTGGTTTTGCTGCAGGAAGGCAAGCCCCGGGACTGGAAACTGCTGGGCGACACGTGGCAACTGGTGCATGAACCGGCCAAGCTGAACAACTACGTCGAGACGGAAGTGCGGAGCTTTCTCAAGGGCCGGGGTCAGCCGATAAGCAGCGATCAAACTGGCTCTCCGCACACTCCGGAACAGCAATGATTCATGGAACAACTCTTCACCACCCTGAGTCGTGCAGTCGAAGGAACGCCGTTGCCGGCGCTGAGCGCTGCGGTGGTCTGGGGTGTTTTGAGCATTGTGCTCAGCCCATGTCATCTGGCCAGCATCCCGCTCATTGTTGGATTCATAAGTGAGCAGGGGCAGGTCACAGTCCGGCGGGCGTTTTGGACTGCAACACTGTTTGCAGTGGGCATTCTGATTACGATTGCTGCAATTGGCGCCGCAACCGCAGCAGCAGGCCGGATGATGGGCGACGTCGGACGGTACGGGAACTATTTCATTGCGCTTGTCTTTTTCGCAGTGGGACTTCATTTGCTGGGCGTGATCCCAATGCCATGGTCCGGCCCCGGACAGGTCTCAATGCAACGAAAGGGCCTGCTTGCCGCGTTCGTGCTGGGTTTGGTCTTTGGGATTGCGCTTGGGCCGTGCACGTTTGCGTACATGGCGCCGATGCTGGCGGTGACGTTCAAGCTGGCAGCGGCCAACTTTTTCTATGGCACGGTTTTGCTTTTGGCCTATGGCGTCGGCCACTGTGCGGTGATAGTGGCCGCAGGCACATCCACCGAGCTTGTCCAGCGGTTGTTGAAATGGAACGACCAATCGCGTGGCCTGACTGTTCTGAAGTCGATTTGCGGAGTGTTGGTTTTGCTGGGCGGGGTGTGGTTGATTTACACCGCGCCGTGAAGGTGTGGCGGGGGAAACATGATGCGTGATACGTGATGCGTGATGCGTGATGTTGTGAGTTTGATCAAGCGAACAGCAGAAGGTTTGGGGAGTTCTGCTTCTGCCCAAAGCCGGAATTCAACGTCACCGGGATCGCGCGCAGGGCGGGTAGTGATGCGGGCGAGCAAGGCGTCGTTTGCATCGGCTGCCAAAACCAGTCGCGGGCGGCGCTTGCGCCCGTGTAAATTCGAAAAAGGGAATTCAACTGAGACGATGTCGCCAATTTCAAATTTCAAATCTGATCATAGAGCGCTTTTCCAAACCCTTGATTTTTGACTCGTAAACTGTGAACTCAAACCAAAGGAGACCCATGAAAAAGCAAGTTGATCGCAGGCAATTCATCGCCGGGGCCGGCGCTGCGGCATTGGCGGCGACTGCAACCTCGGCGTTTGGCGCTGAGCCAGATGCCCGGCATGCGGTGAAAATCTTCGGCGTGTCCTGCAGTCCGCGCAAGGGAATGACAACCGCAAAAGCAGTCGAAACAGCACTCGAGGCTGCAAAGAGCGTCGATCCCCGGATACAAACCGAGTTGATCGATCTCGGCGGATTGAGCATCGCGCCATGGTCACCCAAACCGCCCGAGACGACATGAAAGGCGTCCTGCAGAAACTGTGCGATCCTGCACTCGGGGGGCTCATAATAGGCACGCCCTGCTATTTCAGGGCCATGAGTGGACTCGCCAAGTGTTTTCTCGAACGGCTTGCCCCGCTCCGGGAGCCGCAAATGGTTCTGGCAGGCAAACCGTTTGGGGTGGTCACAGTAAGCGCGTTCAGGAACGGCGGCCAGGAAATGGCCATCGAACAGGTGCAGGCCATACTATTGTGCTTTGGAATGATTCGTGTCGGCGGGCACGCCCCGGCGTTTCAGGGCGCAACGTTGCTTTCGGCCGAGGACAGCATAGCCAAGGATGAACTTGGATTGAAGACGGCAACCCTGCTCGGCAAGCGTGTTGGCGAGGTCGCTTTGCAACTGGCCCCAAGAGGTTGATGCGGGAGGAACGATGCACAACGCAACCGATACACCATGATTTGCAAAGCTGAAATTGAGGCTGGCATCTGCGGCTTCCACACGACTCTCTGCGCCCAAAGCGAAGACGTGCAGCACGTGGCTTTTGAAGTTGAAACTGACTGTGACAAAATCCGGCGGCTCGCCGTGGAGCTTTCAACGCTTGGTCCGCTTGACGCGTTCCAGGAAATCAACCCCGCCAAGGGCAGCAGACTGCTGGAGACCGCACGCACCAGCATGTCCGGATGTTGCGCTGGCTGCGCGGTGCCCGTGGGGCTGTTCAAAGCCATGCAAGTTGCCGCAGCACTGGCCCTGCCCAAGGACGTCCACATCGGAATTTCGAGTGCCTGAGATTCGGGCCTGCAATCTGTGCCAGGCAGATTGCGCGCCAACTCAACGCACGCCGATGCACTGATGTGCTTTGCAAGCCACATGGA
>JARYMD010000443.1 GCA_029907285.1 Verrucomicrobiota bacterium
GGATGCTCACAGTGGTTCTCGGTTGTGCTGTTCAGGCGGCGATTGATGCGCGTTTGCCCGACGCGTCGCTGAACCTGACGATCACCGCGCCAATCACGACCTGGGACGAGGCAATCCCGCTCGGAAACGGTGCAATGGGCGTGCTGTTATGGGGTGAAAACAACATGATCAGGCTTTCGCTTGACCGGGGCGATCTGTGGGATGAACGCCCTTCAAAATCGCACCTCGCGGTGAAGGACAGGTTCAATTGGGCTTCGATGCAGCGAATGGTGGCCGAAAACAACATGAAGGAGTTTAACGCTGTGTTTGACTCGAACTACGACTATAACGGCCCGCCAACCAAGCTCCCCGCAGGGCGTCTTGAAATCGAACTGGCCAACAGCACCCGCGTCGAGTCGTTCCAACTGAGTCTCGCTGCCGCCGAAGGCCTGGCGAGATTCGCCAACGGCGAGGCACTGCGCGTTTTTGTCAATGCTGGCAATGTAACCGGACCCGTGGCAGTTGCTCGAATCCCGGGTCGAGCGCGCTCTGAACGCGGGCTACGACAAATTGCAGAAATTGCATGCCAAATGGTGGGAGCGGTTCTGGGCAAGGTCGTCGATTGACATTCCTGAACACCACATTCTTCAGCATTACTATCTTGTGCGTTATTTTTACGGAGCAGCCTCGCGGCGTGGCGCCCCGCCGATGCCGTTGCAGGGCGTTTGGACGGCTGATGACGGGTCGCTCCCGCCGTGGAAAGGTGATTATCACAACGACCTTAACACTCAAATGACCTACATTGGATATCAACCGGCAGGCCATTTCGACGAAGGCGCGACATTCCTTGACATGCTCTGGGAGTTGCTGCCGACGTTTCGAAGGTTTGCCCGCGATTTCTACGACGCGCCCGGAGCCGCAGTGCCGGGCGTGATGTCCCTCAAAGGCCAGGCACTTGGCGGCTGGGGGCAGTACAGCCTCTCGCCAACCATGGGCGCATGGAACACGCACCTTTTCTACCTGCATTGGCGCTACACACAAGACAACGAGTTTCTCAAACAACGCGCTTATCCGTGGTGCCGCGAAATCGGCGAGTGCATTCTTCACCTTCTCAAACCAGACGCACACGGCATCTTGAAATTGCCGCTCTCGAGTTCGCCTGAAATCTTTGACAATACCCGTCGCGCGTTCGTCACGCCCAACAGCAACTACGACCTGATGTGCATGAAAATGCTTTTCCTCGCGCTCACTGAAATGGCCGCGGTTCACGAAATGCTCCTGCAAAGCTGGGCGCCCAACCCCGGCGGCAACGCTGCTGGAATCATACGGTTGTTCCCTTCAACACCGTGGCGATGGCACGATGCGTCGTTCACGAACCTCCGCGCCGAGGGCGGCCATCGCGTTTCGGCTCGCCGCGAAAACAATGCCACAACATGGTTTCGGATTGTGGCCGGTTCCGACGGGCCACTGCGGATTCTGGACAGCTTTTCGGGAGTTGAACCGAAGTGGAACAGAAAAGACGTGAAAAAGACCGGAGCGTGTTTCAAAATACCGGCCAGAAGAGGCGATGTCATCGAAGGGTTTCTGCCCAAGCCCGCGGCGATACCCGCGCCGCCGCCGGACCTTGCGGCGCCTGTCGTCGTACCATCGCAAAACTAACACGGAAATCTCACCGCAATGAAGCTACGGGTGTCTTGGTCTGGTCAACCGGTGAGATTCCCGGGCTGGCCCAGCGTTCGGTTGCGGCAGTGCCGCGCTGAGTATGAAGCGTTGCGTTACACATCAATGTGACCAAGAACCCAACGTAGAGCAGCAATGTCCGCCCCTGACACACGTGTTTACCGCGTTCTGCATTTGATGGCAGGTTTGCTTGTCATTGCGACCGCGGTGATCGCTGGCGTTTTGCCCCATCTTCAGCCCTACGGCGAGGCGCTGAAACCCGCTTTGGTTGCACTCGGGATAATTGTTTTCCTGCTCGGTGCACTGGCCGAAACTCAGTGGGCACGCCGGTTCTCGCCTCCGCTATGTTTGGTGCTGATCGGCTCGATATGCACCGCTGCCTGCCTCGAGATTGCCGCGCGCGCGTTGGAAATTGATTTCAAACACGCCGAGGCAAACTTTCGTCGTCTCCCGCCTTACTACCGCCTGCCCATCGTTGCCACCGGCCCTGTGTTTTTCCGGCGCCCCGGACCCGAAACATGGACCGGCCAGGCGATCCGGACGTTCGTGAGAGAGATGGGCTGTCCTGATGATCCTTACAAGGATGAGCCCGTGGTGACGGTGCACTACGATGAATTGGGCTTCCGCAACGAGGAGAAACTGCAGGACTGGGAAATTGCAGTGGCTGGGGATTCTTTCACCGAACTCGGTTATCTGCCTTACGATCAGTTGTTCACGTCCATCATGGGGCGCATTCTGAATGCGAGGGTGTTTAACCTCGGAGTTAGCGCCACCGGCCCGCTGAACCAACTCCATCTGCTCGAACAGTATGGGATCGCTCCTTCCACGCGACACACCATCATCGTGTTCTGCGAAGCAAACGACCTCGAAGACCTGCAAGCCGAGGAGTCCAATGTCGCCGTTTACAAAGCTATTGGACGAAGAGTTGACAGAAGCCTCAAGCCGCAAACTTCGTTTTTAAGAGCAATATGCGACAAACTGCTTGGAGAAAGTGAAAATGCGCCGCGCTGCGATGCAACCCCGGACGCATTCTTCGTTTCGGGCACAAACCGGATTCCGGTAAGCCTGTTTTCTGCGCCCCCGGGGAGAAAGAATCTTCCAGATCACGTGGCGGCCAGCCTTGCACAATTCATGAGCAATTACGCAGAGTTCGGCAGAAAGCACGGCCTCACAACATGGCTGGCTTACATGCCCGTGAGGGAGCGCGTCTTGTACGGCCAGCTCGAATTCACCGAAAGAGTCATTCCGGTAATCCGCGACTGGACACCGTCTGATCTGCCGGATTTTATTGCGGAGCTGTGCGCTGCAAACGGCGTCAGGTTCATCGACCTGACGCCGGCACTGATCCGGGAAACAACCGAAAGCCGGGAGCTGACATATAACGGCCTTTGCGAAACCCACCTGAACGCGCGCGGATCCGCCGCAGTGGCGAAGGAGATGGCAAAGCACCTGTCCACATTCACATCAGCCCTGCCGCCAACCGCAAAACAGGAGCCTCAAGACCGCTATTCACCGCGATGATCGTGCCCCCTCGGCCCGGTGTCAGACAGTTCATCTGAACTTTCCCACCCGCACATTCAACCAGCAGGCTCAGACTTCCCGATCCCGCCGCATGGACATTGTTGAGCCGGAATTTGCAATGAGACCAATTCGCACAACTCAGCCTGATTACCAAGGACTCAGGTTTGAAAGCCCCGCCG
>JARYMD010000444.1 GCA_029907285.1 Verrucomicrobiota bacterium
CTGCCCGGCAGGCCGGGCAGGGGCCACTTTTTTCCTCACCGAAAATGGAGGCATCGGATTTGTCGGTGCAGAGCGCGTAAGCATGGTAGCGACAAAAGTCCGGCCAGACGTGCGCCCAAACAGCTAGGTATGGGCGTTCACCGTCAACGAACGACGGCAGGAGCCTGGCTGTCACATCCTCGCCGGGTTTGAGCGTCACGACGGGCAACTCCCCCAGGCTTTCATGCTCGATACCTCTGGCAGCAAACTTGTTGAACGGGTAAAAGTTCATCAATGTGGTGCCCTTGGAGTTGGAGTGACCGGTTGGTTCATGACGGCTCCTGCAACGAGCGGTTGCGACGCAGAGGGGGACGCTGGTGGGTAGCAAATTCCCCCTGTTTTGCACGTTCGGTGAAACGGGCAATTTCGTCAGCGGCAACAAAGAGCCGACCGGCGATGTTGACTGGAGTGATCCAGCCACGCCTTCGATACCGCCAACCGGTAACCGGCGAGACGCCGATTTCCTGCAACCAGCTCGAAAAACTACGTAATGTTGATGCGGTCATACTTAACTACGCCTGCATGGCCTTGCATATCGTTGCTGTGCCATTCAGGTATGCAGAACGGGATTCTTGGGCACCGCTGGGCAACATTATTGTTTACAATTTCTATCCTCCGTGACGCCGTGGTGATCTGCCGCCAAGCTTGCTTTGCAGGTGCTGATGAGGCTATCCCCGGCGCGACCACATCAGGTCCGGCACCAGCACCTGGACCGTAGCGTCAAGCGGCAACGGTCAAGACTGGAGTTCCGAAAAGTCGCACAGGCCGGAGACCTGGTGCGATAAATGGACCTTGTGGTAGAGCAAGTGGAAGATGCTCTGAGTGTCAGCTCGATAGAAGAATTTGTAAACAATCTCGCTCCGCAATCCCGCAGGTGAAAGTTCCACGGAGACAACCCCGCTCATTTCGGGCGTGTAGCCGCAGGGGGCGAACGCCGGTCCTGGGTCGGACCACCCACCACGCGGGCGGCTGGCGACCGGGAGTGGCCAGCGCGGCGTCAATAGTTGATCGCCGAGAACCGCGCCAGCGTCGCCCTCGGCTACGGAGCCACAGTTCCACGGTGATGACAGGCTTGCCCACCAAGGTCACCAGGTTGAAAGGGAGATGCCCGCAGGCCGCTTGAGGCCCTAGTTCCTGACGACTCGACGTTTGCCCTCCAAAAAGTCTCTCACGTCCTGGGGCTTGAAGCGCACGACGTTCCCGATTTTGATGTGCGGCAGCCCTTCGGAAGCCATCCAGTTTTCAATCGTGCGGATTCCAACGCCGCAGAAGCTGGCCACGTCGGCTTTCCGCCAGTGCGACGTCTCGTTGCTGTTCTCACCATGCTCTGACACGTAAGAAACAACGAGATTGGCGGAGAACCTTCTGGAAGGGCGTAGGCTTGTTTTCGTAAACAATTGTGAGACGCCTTCTGAGGCTGTAAATCAGGGCATACAAAACCCCGCCAGTGGCGGGGTTTGCTTTCGGTGCAGTCGTTGGAGTTGGGGTGTAGCTACCGTTGATTAGGTTCGGGGTTCGTCCGGGGCCGGATTCCAGTTTGTCGGCGGACGGATCGCAAACCACTTCTCGGCTTCGGCTCGCGTCACGAATTTGAGGTGGTTGCTTCGGATAATCTCCGGGGAGTTGCCACTTTCCAGTGCTATCAAGTTAACATTGCCCGCGATCGCAACGCGATAGGAGATGCCACTGTCCCGGAGCACATTCTTGGACCATTCGACACCGACACGATCCGCGAATTTGTTCCACTGGTTTCCCAGGCGTGCGAATGGGGAGACTGGCCCGGCTTCCTTCTGGAACGGCTCCAACCATTGTTTCAGATTCGGGGATATGGGCGGCAATCGCCGCACTTTTTTCTTGGCCGTGCGTGCCAGGATTTCGATGTAGCCCTCACGGAGATTGATGCGGCTCCAGTCCAGGCGCTCGATCTCGGCGGTGCGGATGGCGGTGAAGCCGCCGATGGCCAGGACGGGCACCAGTCGCGCTGGCACGGAGGTCAGCAGCTTTTCAAACTCCTCCGGTGTGAAGACCCGGACTTCCCGTGGGATCAAGTTTGGCTTACTGATGGCTGCTACCCCATCATGGTCTTTGGGGACATAGCCACGCTTCCGGGCGAAATTGAACAGCGTGCCAATGGCGTCACGGATATTCTTCCGGTAGTGGCCCTGTGCGCCGGTGCTATCCAGATAGGCTTCGATGTCTATGGTCCCCACGGAGGCAATCGGACACTTGAACGCCTCGGCAAAGTTCCCCAGCCGGGTTCTCAGGTCGCGGATGTATGCCGGAGACCCTCCGTTCTTCGTGCGGTCGCTGACGAGTTCTTCGACGACCTCCACGACGGTCCTGGAGATTACACTGGCCGTGTGCTCGACCTGAAACCTCGCGGCCTCCGTCAATGACACGCCTTTCAAAATTTTGCGGGCCGTGACTGCATCCATGACGAGGATGTCGAGATCGAGACCAGTTGACCGCGCTATCTCCAGGGCACGTTCGTAAATCAGACGCTCCCGACCGTTGACCATCAGGCCGGGCAGCTCGCGCTTCTCCAACTTTTTGGCCAGCTTCTCGGCTTCGGCCTCTGCTGTTTGCCGGTCAGGGAACATCGGGCGCTGGCGTCGTCCCTCCTCGTCATAGTAGCTGACGGTGTAGTAGTCGCGCCCCGCGTTCGGGGTGTGGTAAACCCTGACCGAGGGCTTCGGCGTGATCTCAAGTTTTGTAAACTTTTCTTCGTTGCTGACGTTCGTGTTTTCCATGCCGGACAGAACCCTTTTCGCGGCGGTCTTCCGGCTGTGTTGCCCGGCACTTTGGCCGGGCTTTGTCAGCAGAATGTCAGCAAGCTTCTTTCACCCGGTTTGAAACTTGCGTAAGCTGTTGGAAATTAACAAGAAGGAGTTGGAGCGGGTGAAGGGAATCGAACCCTCGTCTCAGGCTTGGGAAGCCCGCGTTCTACCATTGAACCACACCCGCAAACACAGTGCTGATACGTACCACCGGTGGTTTGGAAAAGCAAGCTCAAGTTTACGTTTTCAAACCGGCCAAGTTGTTGGCGCCGGTTTGAGAATCGTTAACGTGGCTCCGCATCAGACTGACCCAGTCGGGAAATGTCACCGCCTGACCAGACCAAGACACCCAAAGCGCCATTTCGGTGAGACTTACGAGCCAGGGAAACCTGCGCCCAGACGGCAGAATCTCAGTTTCCAGACCGCAGGCTGTGCTCTCCACCAGAGATGATTTCGGTAACACAGCTAGCGACAAACTGTATTTTGTTATATTGGAGAGCCATTTATATTTGCGGAGATTTTCACGCCACGAGTT
>JARYMD010000445.1 GCA_029907285.1 Verrucomicrobiota bacterium
CTGGCACTCTATTGCAACAGCGTGCCTGGCACTCTATTGCAACAGCGTGCCTGGCACTCCATTCGCCTCTTTGTTGGATGTGCGCGGGTGCAACAAAGTGCCCGGCACTTTATCGCATCTCGCCCAGCAACGCAGCGCCCGTTCTGCCTCACTTAAAGTGCTGCGCCCTCCAGGGCGACTTCGTCGCCCGCGGCGAAGAGCATGTTCGGCCAGAAACCGAGCCGCTTGAAGGCAAAGAGTCTCCTCGTCCAATGGGAGGATTCGCATTGGCTGCGAAGGTGTTCCAAGATGGCATTCAAACAAGTTTGACTGGCTCAACTTCTGCGCACTACAATTCTTCTGTTCGGAGATGTCACTCCGGCATGCAACTGATATGACAACCAAATACAATTCTCGATTTCCGGCTTTTGGCCCAGTCACAGCCATTGTTGCCAGTGCTCTGCTGTCTGTCTGCGCACTTGCCGTCCCATACGCCACAGACCTCAAATATGCCGACGGCACAGTCTCGTTCCGACTCAACGAGCCGGCAGACGACGTGATGATCGTTTGGGATAACGGGACAAGAACAAACGACCTGGGAGCCCTTCCAAAAGGGTTGTTCACGACCAACATCGCTGATCTCACTCAGCCGTTCAAAGTTGTCGTGAGCCGTTCCGCCCCGGGCGGCTGGACACAAACAAGCAACGACAACGATAACACCGTCAAGTTCAACAGCCCGCGCGGTCTTGCTGTCAACACGCGGCCCGCAAGCCCTTACTTCGGCCGCGTGTACATCGCAAACTCCGCAGCCGGCACAGCCGGCGGCCGATCGGTCGGCGATGGAATCTACGTCCTCAATTCCGATCAGACCGACGCTCTTGGCCAAGGTGACACCGCACTGACCGCAGGCCTCGATTTCACCAAAGGCGGTTCATCCAGTCCGTACCGCGTCAAACTTGGCGAGGACGACACCGTGTATATCACTGATTGGTCCGACGGGGCAGGCAACCTTTATTTGGCCGACCCAAATCTTTCCTCCGGCAGCGGCAAGCTCGTGTTCCCGCCGCTCGTCACAAACGAGGTCACAGGCACCATAGGCGTGAACCCGGTCGGCTCAGCAAACAACCACGGCAGCATCGACTCCGTCGTTGTCGTGGGCAGCCTCGCCCAAGGGAACCTCGTCGTTTACACAGTCGATGAAGACCTCCAGAGCGACCGCGAAGATGCCACAAAAATCATGCTTGACAGCGTTTGGCGCTATGACATCGGCGCCGGACCGCTCCCATACACCGGCGAACCGCCCGCTGAACCTTTCTTCAGAAACCCCGCCATGGGCGTTTACGGCGGCCAGTTCATGGACCTTGACCGCGGACCGGACGGCAAGCTCTACCTCGCAAACCGCAGACAAGCCGGCAGCGAGCCCGGCGTCTATGTCATAGACGAATCAGGCAACCTTTTGTGGGATTCCGTCACCGCCACACGCGAGCTGAAAGGCCAGGACGCCGCAGACATACTGGCCGGAACAGTGTCAGCAGCCGTCTCGCCCGACGGCCGGTATCTCGCCACAATCTCTTACTACGACAACCACGTCACAGTCGTCGAAATGAAAGACGGGATTCCCGACCTGACAAAATATGTCGTGTTCGCCCCGTTCGGCGCCACTGCCGCCGGCCGTTACATAGCCTTCGACGCCGCAGGAAACATCCACGTCATCAGCTCCGGTTACGCACTCTACCGCGTCTTCTCGCCCGGCGGTTTTACAATCGCCACCACCGGCTCTGATGGAACATTCGCCGTTGCAACTCCACCTTCGGTTGTCACAGTCGTCGCATCTGCAAACACGACCACTGAGGGAAGCGCGACCCCGGGCGAGTTCGTCTTCACCAGGGAAGGCGATCTCACAAGCGCACTCACAGTCAAATACTCTGTCGAGGGAACCGCAATCAACGGCACCGATTACCAATCTCTGTCCGGCACAGTCACGTTCCCGGCAGGCGCAGAAACCGCCACAGTCCAGGTGACAGCGATCGACGACGACCTCGCCGAAGCACCCGAGACCGTTGCTGTCAGAGTCGAGAGTGGCCAAAGATACACCTCTGGCACGCCCGGCAGTGCCATGGTCACCATCCTCGACAATGACCCGCCCGCAATCTCTATTGCCACAAAGTTCCCAACAGCCTACGAGCGGACCGCCGGCGACTACGTCGCCTTCAGATTGACGCGCCTCGGCGACACAACCGTCGATGTCTATGTCAACATCGCTTACAGCGGCACCGCCCAGCCGGCAGATTTTACAGGTCCGGACACGGTCGCCATTCCAGCAGGCGCAACCACGCAGGATTTCGAAGTGTACACCGTGGATAACAACCTCCTCGACGGTGACCGCACATTGGTCGCCACTGTCGCAACCGGCACCGGTTACACCGTCGCATCCCCCGACTCGGCAACAGCCACAATTCTCGACGACGAGTTGCCTTCAGAAACAGACAAAATCCTGTTCGCCGACAATTTCGACACCGACACGTCTGCCAATTGGAACGTGCTCTTCGGCGCAAACAACAACGTGGACGACAAAGACGTGCTTTTCGCCTACGACTACTACAATTTCGATCTCGTTCCGCCGGCACCAAACGGTTCAACACTCGGCCTCAAGCTCACAGTCAACAAGTACGATCCCACCTCCTACGGTGCTGCAGGCGTTAATCTGTATCCAAAGAACCTGTCTCTCTCCGGCAATTACGCGGTCAGATTCAACATGTTCATCATGGTGAACACGGTCGCCGGCACAACCGAACACGCCCTTTTTGGCGTCAACCATTCCGGCTCGAAAACCAATTGGGTGCGCCAAACCTCGGGCAACGTCCAAAACCCGGCTCTTGATGTTGATGGCATATGGTTCGCAATTGTCGCCGACGCAAGCCAGGTCAACGGCCTCGGCCACGTTTGTTACACCGGCAACGGGCCGGCAAACCCTGCAATGGTGCTCGCCAACCGATCGCCACTGGACCTTGCAGACATTTTCAAGTCGCCGCCTTTCAACGCAGGCGACAGTGGAATTGGCGGATCGCCCGCCTGTGTTCCCAGCGCCACCACGGCAAATTGGTCCGATGTCGAGGTTAGATGCGTTGATGACACAATCACACTCCTCATCAACCGATCCGTTGTTCTCGAAGTCACAAATTCAACCCCCTACAAAGCCGGCACCATAATGCTCGGGTACAATGACCAGTTCGATTCCATCGGCAACGTCGGCGCAGTGTACTTCGATAACCTCCGCGTCGTCCGGCTCGATACAGTCACACCAAAACCGCCGGTGATCGCCGGAATCGCAGTCGATGCCGGACAAGCCGTGATCACATTCACAGCAGCC
>JARYMD010000446.1 GCA_029907285.1 Verrucomicrobiota bacterium
GCACATTACTGCAATCCACGCGACCCTGACTCCGACAAAGACGGCGTGCTTGACGGTGCCGATCCTTACCCTGTCTTCCCTGTTAACCCACTCGTCAAGAAGGCCGAGAATCCATCTGGCCCAATCCCACAAACCAGTCTCCGCCCGTT
Organism: Verrucomicrobiota bacterium; assembly: GCA_029907285.1. GTDB lineage: Bacteria > Verrucomicrobiota > Verrucomicrobiia > Limisphaerales > J093 > JAAYVR01. The sequence continues at coordinate 150 of JARYMD010000446.1, forward strand.
TGTGAAATTCCGCGACTTCGCGTACGAGGCGGACTTCCGACTGGCGTGGAACGACGACTTCTTTGTCATCGAAATGTCCGCTCCAACACCTCCTGCCAACATGCGCATTTATTTCGATGCCAATGACAACGGCTGGTACGTGGGCGCCGACAACTATGAACTGCGTGTCCACCCAAACGGCGATGCGCCTGCAGGCGGAGAATGGCATGCCAATGCCAAAAGAACATTCGCAGTCGCTTTCCACAATTGCGGTGTAAAAGGGAAATGGCCGTTCTACGACCCGGATTGGCGGCCTGATTCGGGCTTCGATGCCGTTGAAACCAAAACCCCTGCCAAATACTCGATCGAAATCCGCATTCCAAAGAACCCTTCGCGTGGACTGGACCTGTGCGAAGGCAAGAGGATTGGCATTCTCATGGCGATCAATCCTGAAGGCGGCAACGGTCGGCCAAACGAACAAGGCGCCCTGACGGTATTCGAGCCTCACACGTTTTTCACTGTCGAACTGGGGAATTGATGGTGGAGGCGAATACACGCCCGCATTGGTCTGAACGTTTTGGGCGCAAGACTTGCTGTTATGCTTATTCTCCTTATTTACAGGGATTTATGATTCGACCCAGCGCCGGGGTTCAATTTGACCTGTGAACAACGTGTTGATTAGTTGTTGGCGGGCCGGTGAATAAAGAGCGAAAAAGTGAAGATTTTTCTGGAAATCTGTCCAACAAACTGGCTAAATCGGCCGACATTCGAATGCGGCGCTTGTTGGATCGATACCAAGTGTTGGCTGAGATACCAGTTTTCGGTGAACGGTCATGACTGGACGGGAACGAGTTTTGGGACATCTAGAGGGCCAGCCGGTTGACAGCCTGCCCTTGATGCCGATCACGATGATGTTCGCCGCCGACCGCGCCGGGGTAAAATACCGGGATTACGTTACGGATTATCGAGTGCTGGTTGACACCCAAATACGGGTCGCCGAGGAGTTCGACTTCGATTACGTCTCGTGCATATCCGATCCGGCTCGCGAAGCGGCAGATTGCGGAGCTCACATCGAGTTTTTCGAGAACCAACCGCCTGCCATTGTCGAGGAGAACGCCCGTTTGGCCGACAAAACAGAGCTTCTCCGGCTCAGAATCCCAGATCCGCTGGGCGGCGGGCGAATGACGGACCGGGTGCATGCGGCGGCGCTTTTCAGACAGAAGGTCGGATCAAGCAAGCTAATTGAAGGTTGGATCGAGGGCCCGTGCGCTGAGGCTGCCGATCTCCGCGGCATAAATACCTTGATGATCGACTTGGTAGATGATACGAGTTTCGTCCGCGACCTTTTCGAGTTTGTAATCGAGATGGAATTGCGTTTCGCGCGCGCTCAGGTTGAAGCGGGAGTTGACATTATTGGCGTTGGTGACGCCGCCGCGTCGCTTGTTGGGCCGCGAATTTACGAAGAACTGGTGTGGCCTTACGAACAGAAGCTGGTGGAAGGCTTGCGCGCGTTGGGGACGCGCGTGAGGCTCCACATCTGCGGCAACACAAACAAGATTCTGCATGGCATGGGCCGTTTGGGATGTGACATTGTGGACCTGGATTACCCCGTGTCACTGGCCGACGGCAGGGCCAAAATGGGACCATCTCAGATGTTGCTCGGCAATCTGAACCCGGTAAAGCTGTTGAAGGACGGGACGCCCGAAATGGTTTGGGGCGCCCTTGAACAATGCCATCGGGAAGCCGCTCCTCGATACATCGCGGGTGCGGGCTGTGAAGTCGCGCGTGGGACGCCGATTGAGAATGTCCGCGTGCTGACCCAATACGCCCGGTCACACAAGCCTCAGTTGCATTCGTCATGAAAACCAGGAGAATGCATATCGCCTCGAGTGTTTCCACCGACGTCCCGCAACACGGAGCCGGCTTGAAAGCCAGCCATGACAGCGTCGATTTGACGCCGGCGATAAGCGCCGACTCGGCGTTGCAACAAGAGGTGTTGTTTGCCCTCACAGAGGGGTCGCCGGACATTGTTTTTGTGGTTGGGCGAGATGGCATCATCAAATACATCAACAAAGCGGGAGCGGCACAGATTCAGCAGGAGGGAGCTAATCTCGTTGGCTCTCCGCTGGCGGCTTTCTTTCCACCGGACGGGGCAGGCGAACAAGTCGGCCATCTTGCTCATGTTGTTGCCACGGGACAGGCGGGGTTCCACGAGAGCATGTGGCGGTTTGCGCACGGAGACCGATGGGTCGGTACGTGGTTTGCGCCTTTGCGCGACGAGCACGGGAACATTGTTGCAGTGCTGGGCGTTGCGCGTGATTTTACGGTTCGCAAGCACACTGAACGCGCACTGCGCGAGAGCGAGGAGCGATATCGTCAGTTGGTCGAGCTATTGCCGTATGGCGTGTTTGTTCACGAGGGGGGACGCATAGTATTTGCGAACACGTCGGGCGTTGAGTTGCTTGGTGCACGCAGGCGGGAAGAACTCATCGGGATGTCGTATTTGGATTTTGTTCCGGCAGAATTCCTTAAGACTGCGAAGGAGCGCATTAGCGAGGTGCTCGAACTGGGTGCACGCACACCGTTTCACGAGTCACAGTTTGTGCGTGTGGATGGGACCAAGGTGGACGTCGAGGAAATCTCGATTCCGGTCGAGTTTGACGGCAGGCCGGCGGTGCAGGTCATAGCGCGAGACATCACTGCAACCAAAAGGCTGTCCAGCGCGCTGGAACAGTCGAGAGCCCGATTCGAAAAGATTTTCCGTTCCGGGCCGGCGGCGATGTGGCTTGCGTCGGTTGGCGAGGGCAGGTTCATCGACGTGAACGACGTCTTTCTGCAAATGCTCGGGTACGAGCAGGACGAAATCCTTGGGCGAACGACCAATGACGTTGGGATATGGAGCAAGATCGAAGAGTGGAAGAAGCTGTGCGACATGGTGAGCGAACAGGGGGCGGTCCAAGGTTTCGAAGCACAGTTTGTGCACAAGACGGGCCGGATCAGACATGTGATTTTGTCGGTTGAATCAGTGCGTTTCTCGGTGGGGCCGTGCTTGTTGTTTGCTGCGTTGGACATAACTGACCGCATACAATTGGAAGAGCAGCTTCGCGAATCGCAGAAAGTCGAGGCTATCGGGCTGCTGGCCCGGGGCGTGGCGCATGATTTCAACAATATCCTGACCATAATTCACGGGCACACGCGCCTCATACGGATGCAGA
>JARYMD010000447.1 GCA_029907285.1 Verrucomicrobiota bacterium
ACACTGAAACCCGAGTGCTTCCAGGACCGGATGTTCGCGACGAGCTCCTCGGTAATCTTCCCCTCGGCCAGGAGCAGCGCGAACACCTCCTGTTCCCAGAGCTTGAGGAAGGGTTCACCAGAGCGTCTCCAAACCGGTTCACGGCAATGCTCGGAAACGCAAAGAACGTGACGCCTGAACGATCCTCCAGTACGCCGTGCTGCAACACGGTGCCGTTGGTCCTGATCTGCCACCATTGCACTGCGCTCCGCGTGGGGTTATCGGCGGGCAGGAAAATCGTGTGCGCGCACCAAAGCGCGTCGTTCCGATACACCACCTGGCTCAACCGTGAGTCAACGGTATTGATCCTGTTGGTGATTCCCTGTTGTGGAGCAATGTCGCCGTAATTGGGACCGGCGCTCGCCCAAGCCGCCGCGCTGGGGAAGTTGGTCGAGCGCGTGAGGACTGCCGCGCCAGCGCTGCCGGTGATCGTGTAGAGGGCGAGGTAACTTGAGTTCGTTGGGTTGTCCTGGAAATCTTGCAACAGGTAGATGCTCGAGTCGTTTGTGTTGTACGACACCGCTGGCCTGATGTTCAGACCATTCGTTGTGGTTCCAGACTGATAGGGCTGATAGATCAACTGTGCAGACACTGAACCGCCGGCGTAGAGATTCGTCTTGTTAAGCACAAATAGCCCAACCCCGTAAGCCCCTCCGGCATAGATCGGGTAATAATTCCACGACACCACGACCTTGTCGCGGTTGAAGCCTGGGGTCGGAAAATCCGCCCAGGAATAGCCGCCGGTGTCCACATAAAACCCATAGGTGTACCAGCCGCCAGTTGGGTCGCTGTTGGTCGAGACAGCGATGATGATAGCGGAGGTCGTACGGCCTGCGTCCGTGGCCGCCGTCGCGATCCAACGGCCGCTGTAGGGATCGTAGAGCAGCCGTGGATCAAACGGGGTGTATGTGCCACTTAGGCGCGCGTGCCACCAATCATACAACGAGACGGTGCTGTAGTTGGTGGTTCCCGTTCGATTCTGAATGCGGACCTGCGTGTTCAGCATGGTCATGACGTGGTTCGGACCAACACAGCCGTCGGTGTCCGGAGGCCATGTGGTGTGGCTGTCGTCTAGCCCTTGGAAGTTGGTGGAAGGCGCAGGGGAGTCTGGCAGGACCGGTGGAAACGGGGATGGCGCTGGTGTCGGAGCCGGCATCTCCACAGCGTTAGTCGGCAACGTGCCGGTGTTCGTAACGATGATCAGTGGCGGGATGTCTTGGGCGAAGATTGCGCTGGCCCCAGCCAGCGTGATGAGCGTTGTTGCGATTCCGATTGCTGTTCTTACTTTGGTTTTCATTTGGTGGTCTTGTATTGGTTGCTGATGTTCGACTCGCCCGCGACGTTCGCACGCACGGGCTAACGACAGAACTGAGCGACAGCCGCCCCGCCGTGATAACGCCCGTGACTCCCGACCGCCAGAGCGCATCGCCGAAGTCCGCGACTCCCGAACTGCCAAGCGGGGCGGCTGGTCGCTCCAGTGATCTTGTTAGCCCTTCCTTTCATTTCTCTTTCGTGTGAACCACACAACCAACACTCCGCCACCAACCAGTAGCGCCCAAGTCGAAGGCTCGGGAACAGCTCCCGCCACTAGGGACTCCCCAGGGATCACAGCCCAAGCCCAGTCAACCAGAAAGACGTGCCCCCCTGGAGTTGTGTCGTCAATCCGCAGCCAGCCAAAGTGGCGCTCGCCGTCTCCGCCGGCGAAATCAACCCCCATGAAGGCCGTGCGGTATGCAAATGGGCCAAAACAACCAATGTTCAAACAGCCGGAAATCATGGACTGCCACCCCATGTTTGGACTGGATAGATCCAACCATTCCCCAAGAACAGGGTCGAGGGAAGAACCAATGATCTCGCCTGCGAACAATGGCGTCAACGAACTTCCCATGTCCGGCGGTGTTGCCAGATATGCGATTTGGCGGTTGCTTCCCAATGGACTGACGTAAGAAATCGCCCCGTCGTTGGAGAAGCGATAATCTGAAACACCGTCGCCATCCAAGTCGAAGTCGTGAGTCCAAGGCACGCCGAGGATGCCGGAAAAGGTCCTAGGCTGATTGACGTATATGATCGTGCCCTGTCCGTTGCTGCCGGGAGCGAAAGCACTCCCGGCAGCCAGAATTGCCATCCAGATATGCAACCGGAGCAATGGCATTTGTGACCTTACTCAACCTCAGCGATTCGATAAAATCGCTGCGGCTGTGATGGTGAGAACGGCAGGGCTGCACTCACGTCTGTCCGCATCGCGGACACCTCGCCAGCGATGTTTGTCCACCCTGGCCCTTCCACGTTGTCGCGGTATTGCACTTGATACCGCTGGCCAACCACAGCAGTCCACTGAAGCGTGACCTCCTCGCTCCCAGTAACGGCAATGCCGGTGATCTGCAACGGCGGTTTCGCCTGTGGCGTTTGCCCGGTGGTGAGGACTGAAACCCACTGTGGCAATCCGTTACACAAATTCGTCCCTTTGTGTGTGATCCGCACGGTGTATGTCCCTGCTGTGGCGTTCGTGATCATGACTTGCTCAACATTGTCGAGGACGTTGTCGCTTTTCGTCGCCGGTGCGCCGCGAGTGGCGGCGCTCTTGTTGACCAAGTCGGGATTCAACACCCACGGGAAATTTGTGCTGCCTGACGGGCTGAAAACACGCAGGTCAAGATCGTTGATGAGCATCCGATTTGTCGGATCAATTCCAGTGGCTGGCGGCGTTCCGGCAGGGTCAGCCCAGCAGATCGTGACCTTCAGGGTGTTGGTATTGCCGCTGACCACCACGGGAAACTCGATGTAGTCCGCTGGCTGCAGCAACACTTCCTTGACGTATGCCTTCCACCCATTGGTAGCGTTCAACCCCAGCAGATCAGCCGCCGTGCGGGTGTTCATCAAGCCCCAGCCAAACGCGTAATCTGGCCCAAGCGCCGGGCCGCATTCGTCTGCGGTGTGGATGACAAGCGCCTTGAGTGTGGCGCCCTGCAACCGCCTGGCGTTGGGGTGCAACTGGCCGTAACGCTCGGCCAGAAGGTCTATCGAGCCGGTAACCGACGGAGCGGCGAAACTTGTTCCGTTAGGGCCGTTGGGGTAGAAATAAGACGCATCTGATGCGTCCGCAGTAGTGATCACATTCACGCCGTTGGCAACCACATCGGGTTTAAGCCGTCCGTCGTCCATCGGCCCGAAACTGCTGAAAGACGCCAATGCCACCCCAGCCGCGTTGGTGTAACCTCCAACAAGATCGTTGACCGCGCCCACCGTGAGAACATTCTTTGCGCCGCCCCATCCATTCATCGTGT
>JARYMD010000448.1 GCA_029907285.1 Verrucomicrobiota bacterium
CCCGCTGTTTCCGGGGTAAATGACTGCGTCGTGGCCGATCCATCGCACCAGCTCGCCCAATGTCTCCCCATCCAAAGTCAGCTCCGACCTGCCGGATGGTGAGATCATCGCCGTGTTTGCCACAATGCCCTTTGTCACAGACTGTGAAAGCCCGGCCGGACAGCCCATCGCAAACACCACATCGCCTATCTGCAGCGCGTCCGAATCGCCAAAAACCGCGAATGGCAGTGGCTGGTCAGGATTACGGCGTGCTCGCGGGTCTATTTTCAAAACCGCCAGATCACTTAACGGGTCCGTTCCAACAAGAACAGCCTCGATTTCCTCTCTGTTGGCCAGCCGGCAGATGATTCGCACCGCCCGGCCTGCCACGTGATGATTTGTCAGAATGTAGCCGTCCTTCGAGATTATCGTGCCACTGCCCGTGACTCGGTGCTTTTGCATGCGGCCGTCGTCCCCTTGTTCTTCCACGACATCAAGGCGCACCAAAGCCGGGTACACGGCTTCGACTGCTCGTTTGACTTCGGGCTCGCCGTACCACCGTACGCTCTTGCTCGGGAACCGCGCACGGCTCATTGAATGTTCGGCGGAGAGGCTGGTTGGGCCTGGCGTTTTGCAGCTCGCGCAAAGCCCGATTGCGATAAACACGAAAGCCGTCTTGGTCACTATGCCACTGCCAGAGTTCATTTCAGAAGTGTTCGGTCGATTCGAGAGTGTCAACGACACGGCTCGAAACCAGTCTGGGCGAGGCATCAACCCCGTTCAAGGCCAAATTGCCCGCGCAATCGGCGTCGGAGGAAAGTGAATTCACGCCGACAAATAAAGTGCCAGGCTCAAAGTTGCGCCCTGCCTTGCATGAAACCGTGCATCGGGTAGGGCGCGCGGCCCCTTGCGTGCCAATGGAGTTCGCACATGTGCGGGCGCCGTCCATGCCCGACAACCGTGCATCCTTTTTGTGCGCCTTCGTCGGAACCTTTGTCGGCCGCCCTGTCTCGACTGGGCAGGTTCGGCACATTTGAGACGACTGTTGTGAGTTCGCCCCGGTCTATTGACAAGGGTGGCTACGAATGTTGACGGAGTGGCAACAGAGAACCCCCCGAACGCGAGGGTGTGCAGAGCACGCAGTAACCTTCAGGCCGGAAATCTGAATTCAACCTTGGCGGTCGAGCCGTGGTTCTGCAGTTCATGCGGACAACATCCGTCTTGCCACATGCTGTTTGGGGACCACAATGCCCGGACGGTTCGAGTCTGACGCTGCCATGACGACGTTCCATTATATTGGCGAACTCAGCAAGTGCATTTCTCTCGGAGCAATCGTGGCGTTAACCAGCCCGCTCCGTGGCGGAGACACGCCATTGACAGCGGCTGCAAAGCCATGTCGCATCGAGGTGGCCGAAAAAGACACCGGGTGGCCGGTCCCGATGGTCGAGTTGCGGACGCTGCACAATATGCGTTTTGTTTCTGATAATGCTGGTCTCATTGCTTTTGATTTGCCGGAGTTGATGGGGCGGGAGGTTTGGTTTGAAGTTGTGGGACATGGATACGAGGTCCCGAAAGACGGTTTTGGCTACAGGGGCGTTCGACTGCGACCCGAACCCGGCAAGACTTTGCGGGTAATTGTAGAACGCAAGATTATCGCAAAACGTTTGGGGCGCCTGACGGGCGCGGGTCGGTTCGGCGAATCTGAGAAGCTGGGCGAGTCGGGCGCGGAGGACAATCTGGGGATACTGGGTTGTGACAGCGTGCAGAATGCGGTGTATAAAGGCGTGCTTTACTGGGCATGGGGCGACACCACTTTGTCGCATTACCCGCTGGGGATTTTCCACATGACCAGCGCTACGACTCCAGTCAAGCCGCTGGTTTCATTCGAGCCCCCGGTGAAGCTCAAGTTTGATTACTTTACCGATGCGAAGGGCGCGCCGCGGGCCGTGGCTCCCATGCCAGGCAGCGGTCCGACGTGGGTCACAGGTTATGCAAGTTTGCCCGACAAAACCGGCACAGAGCGTTTGGTCGGCAGTTACTCAAAAATCAACCCTCCATTGGAAGCTTACCAGTGGGGACTGTGCGTATGGGACGACCAGAAGCTCGAATTCGTCCCACACAAGATTGTTTGGACGAAATCTGAATCGACTCCCCATCGGCCTCCGGTCCCAGAAGGCCACCCGATTCTCTTTAAGGATTCGGCGGGAAAACAGTGGGTTCTCTTTGGAACCCCCCTTCCCACTCTGAGATGTCCGGCCACCTTTGAAGCATGGGAAAACCCGGCAACATGGGAACCACTCGAACCGCAGCCAACACTTGTGTCGGCGATCGACGGGAAACCGGTCAAACCCCACAGCGGCTCTGTGGCGTGGAATTCGTGGCGAAAACGGTGGGTGACAGTGTTCATGGAAGCCTTTGGAAAGCCGTCTGCGTTCGGTGAAGTCTGGTACGCCGAGGCCGACGCCCCAACCGGGCCGTGGGGGAAAGCGGTCAAAATACTTTCGCACGAGAACTACACGTTCTACAACCCGCGGATACATCCCGAGATGACGCCTTCAGATTCGCCAATTCTCTTGTTCGAGGGAACGCATTCCAAAGAATTCGCAGATCGCCCGCCGCCAACCCCGCGATACGACTATAATCAGATTCTTTACCGTCTTGACCTCGACGATCCTGCGTTGAAAGCCGCGCAGCAGCAGTAGTCAGCGAGGATGCGCTTCGGGTCAGTGATGCGGACAGTTTCATCACGCCCAAATGGTTCTCCCCGCTCTCGATGGATGGTCCCCCACTGACACGGGATGTTTCATGCCACAAGTGGTTTGCAGGGCGTGGGTCTTCAAGGTGCCTTGAAAAGATTCGGAAACATGGCCGCCGTGCAACCTTGCAGTCCAGGAAACCAACAGAGAAATTCTCTCCAGCTTGTCGCAATCCACACTGCTTGAATCGGGCTGTCCCCGGCCAGTCCACACCAAGCCCCGGAGGGGCGGCGTATTTGTAGCAAGCCGACACCCAACAAGCTCACAAGCCCCGGAGCCCGCATATTTCGCAGCCTGAATGCTGTGTGAAGTAGGTGTGTCTTCGCAAGGCTATATTGTTATATTCAAAAATCATTCATATTTGCGAAGATTTTTAGGCCGCGAGTTTGCTCAGTTTCTCTGTATCTGTTTGTTTGGCAGCAAGTAAGGCGCTCACAACAGCACGATCTTCGGAGGTGAGTCGAATAAAGTGCCAGGCTCGTAGTTTGGGTTTTGCCCCCTGATTGTTGGGTGGCCGACAAATCGTCCCCTGTTCCAATCCGTCGTTGCCGAAGTCTGCGGAGGAACCCATCGGATGCCGATATG
>JARYMD010000449.1 GCA_029907285.1 Verrucomicrobiota bacterium
GCGGCAGCAAGCTGCCGCACTCCAAGCGCTTCGCGCCTATCAACGCGCACTGCAACCGCGGTAGCGCCGCGTGCAGTGGGGGCTGGATCAGCGCGCTCTTCCCAGCGACGGAGTCGCAGGGCTTATTTCCCAGCCCGGCGGAGTTGAAGGTCCGGGGGTGCAAGACCCGGGGGCGTTGCCCGTTGGGGCGACTTTGGTTCCGGCTACGCCGAGCTGGGAAACACGCGGGTTAACGTTTCCTTGCGGATTCGATTACAGGTTCGATTTCAAAGCCGAGGGGTTCGCCTTGGGCGATTTTGCGGCGCGCGCTGATGATTGCCTCTTCGAGGCCGGTTGGGACCTGGTTTTTCCACCAATTCATTCTTTCGCTGTAGCACCAGACGAGTTCATCGGTGGTATAGAGAGCCCAGTAAGTGTTATGCTCGAACCATTTTGCGCGTTCTTCGGGGGTCATTTTGTGGCTGAGATACCTTTCCGGGTTTGGCTGGCGTAGAGCGAAGTTGTGGTCCACGTACAGTGCCATGCCTGCGCGCACCTGGCGTTCATATTTCTCTCTGAGATTTGGCGGTATGAACGCCAGGGCGCGGCGCCGGATAGCGTGGTAAGCGCGGAAGTACTGTTCGCGTGAGGTGTAGTAATAGGCGTTTTCGTTTCCGTCGATGAACCGGGTGCGATCGTCGGCGGCCTCGAGCATGCCGACGAAGAAGTCGGGCATCAGGCCCCAACTTTCCTTCTGCAGTCGTTCGGCAAGGGCGTTGTCGGCCAGATGCGCGTATCGGTCGAACATGCTGACGTGGAAGAAGGTGAGGATAGTTGTTTGGGGCATTTGGCTTTCGAAGGCGCGCATGAGCTGAGCGCCGCGTTGGCGGACCGTGGCACGATATTCTCCGAACGAATGCTCGTTTGTTTTTGGCTGCTTTGCGTAGTGCCAGAGGCTGAAGTCGTAGGGTTCAGGGTCGAAACAAATGCCGCGTGTTCGGCCGGCTTTTGCGACGGCAAGGAGCAGCTTTGCGTTGTTCTCGATCGTCCGCCACTGGGCATCGTCGAACCAGTCGAACCCGGCTGGTGGCGATCCCCACACGAGGACGAAGTTGTTGGTGAACCGAGTGAACTTGAGTTCTGGCAGGGCACGCTCGTCTTCGGCGAACTTTGATTGCTCGAGTGGTTGCAGGGCAAAAGCGTTGTGGCCGCCGGCCAAGCGGAAGATGAGTCCGTCGAACGGGCGTTTTTCCATTGCTGTCAGTTGTTGGCGCATTTGGGCCGGGGTGGGCACATCCCAGCCGTATTCGATGAGCATGTTTTGCGGGCCGGCGGATACGAGCGGGATTAGAACGGTCGGAAGCAATGCGGCTGCGGTTACAGCGGCACTGTGCAGCGGGCGGTGACCCGGTTTGGAATTGAGGAGTCGCTGACAGACCATTCGAGAGGCGGTTTGAAATTGGTTATTCATGGCACAACTTTGGGGCGCACAAACTCACGCACAACCGCTGGAGCGGGATGTGAACTGGAACGATGATGTCCAAGTTCAATGAACCCGTCAATAGGCGGGCGCGGCGGCCGGGGCGTGCAGTGAGATGTTGGACGGAGCAGCTTTGCTGCGGTGTGCTTGGCGGCGGGCGGGCTGTGCTGTGTCAGGGCGCAGGTGTGGCAGGCTGGCGCAGCCGGAAGAAGCGCGCCGGAGCGGAATGATCGATTGTGATGCGGCATGGTGAAGTGACGCGGCCAAGGATTGTCCATGGCGATGCGAGGTTATCTGTCTGTTCAATGACAGTGTCGTCGGATTCAGGTTCCCATGCGAGTTCGATTTCATTTGCAGGAAGCTTTTTGAGGCTGAGCCGTGGTGGTGAAGCGGCATCGTCGATGGGAGTGACAGTGAGGTCATAGAGGATTGGTGAATCGTCTCCGGCGAGCGTTTGGAAGGCGACTTCGATTTGGAGGAATTTGCCCGGGGGCGTTGCGTGGAGCGGGGCGGCGTTGGCGGCGATTTCCCAGAGGGACCATGAAATGCGGTCTGGCGAGCTGCGTACGCGGACGCTGAGTGAGGTGCCTGGCGGGGTGAATTCGGTCCATGCGACGGTGCCCCATGCGGCGCCGGGGTAACGCGAGTCGTGGGTAACGGTCCAGACTCCGATCTTGGTTGTGGTGGTGCGCGAGATGATGCCGGTCATGTCGCTGTAACCGTAGTGTCGGCCGCCGATTATGCGGTGTTCGAGATCGACGCGGTTTGCGACCGGGTCGATACGTTTGACGTATTCATCGCCGTAATTGACGACCCAGACTTTGCCGGCGGCGTCGATGGAAACGCCGGTGGGCGTGTTGCCGACGGGGATTGACTCTTTGAAAACGCCGTCGTTTGAGAAGCGCGACACGGTGCCTGGGCCCGAGTCGGCGGTCCAGACATCGCCGTCCTCGGTCACGGCCACGCCGCGTGACATTGGGGGGGCGTTGATTGTCCAGTCTTTTTCGCCGGTGATTATGTTGAGTCTGGAGAGTTTGTCTGATCGCCAACCGGCAATGAACAAGTGATTGCTTCTGTCTAGGCCGAGTCCATAGACGGTATGGCCGATGTCAACGACTCGGAACGAGCCGTCGGACGGGTCGAGTCGGAGTACGTTGTTATCGTCGAGGCTGGATGACCAGAGGATACCGTGAGCGTCAATTACGGCGCCGTAGGAATGATGGGGCACGGAAGAAAAATCGACGGTTTTGAGGATGCGGCCTGAGATTCCATCGACGAGATAGAACTTCTGTGTTCCGTAGGTTCCCAGCCAGACGTTGCCGTTGGCATCGACGGCAACGCCTCGTGGGCCGGGGTTCCAATTGTCATCGGCGTAGCTTCCCTCGTATGTGCCGGGGGTGAACGTGCCCTCTTTGGTTGGGATCAGAACGATCTCGAACAAGACGCACTCATCCATGCCCCATGGGAGCAGTTCATCGCCGGTGATATCGCCGTCGTTATTGGTGTCGCGAGAGGTTTGAATTATGCCGTCGCCGTTTCTGTCCTGGTATTGTCCGTTTTCCAACAGGCCGATTTTGACTGCGGTGCCGGTTTGGCGGTTTGCGACCCAGCAATTGCCCTGCTGATCGATGGTGGTGCGGGATGGGTTGTGATTCAGGGGGAGGTCATTGAACTTTTCAGGGCCGGTTCTGTAGCGTGCGAGTTCGCGGCCTGTCCGAGTATCGAGCTTTGAAACGGTGCTTTCGTTTGAGTTGGGGACCCAGATGTATGGGAAAGTGAGGGGATCGCCTGAGCGTTGGAGTTGGTCGGGGACGGTTTCGTATGTCACACCTGCGAGCGTCCCCTTTTCGAAGT
>JARYMD010000044.1 GCA_029907285.1 Verrucomicrobiota bacterium
GGCATATTTCCCAGCCCGGCGCAGTTGAAACGGCAGGGACTGTTCCGGTAAGACGGCTGTTCCCACGTCGCAGGGCATATTTCCCAGCCCGGCGCAGTTGAAGGTCCGGGGGTGCAAGAGCCGGGGGCGTTGCCCGTTGGGCGACTTTGGTTCCGGCCACGCTGGGCTGGGAAATATGCGGGTCAAGCGCTGCGCCTTTCAATCATGCGTCGTTGAAGGCTGTGAGTTGAACGTTGGACGTTGAGCGTTTCCCTTGGTTAACCGGCTGGGCTGTCTGCTTGGAAACTTGGCACGCTGTTTTCCATGTGCCAAAATGTGGTTTCTGGAAGCGGGAACGATGGCGTTCAAAACACGGCGCGGAGAACTGAGATGCGGCGCCACGGACATCCAGGAACAAGAGATGCGGCGATGACAACACAACCTCACCAAAATGGCAGTGTGGAAAACGGGCAGACCGACGGCGGGTCGTCCGCGGATCGGGCCTGTGGATTGATTGACCTGATTGCCCGGCGGGTGAGCTGTCGGGCCTACAAGCCGGACCCGGTTCCAGAGCCGCACCTCCACCAAATCCTCGAAGCCGCGCGGCTGGCCCCGTCCGCCTGCAACCAACAACCGTGGCGGTTTGCTGTCGTGCGCGACCCGGTGGTGCGGCGGCGCATCGTAGAAGAGGGCTTTTTGCCTGGGGCGAAAATGACGTGGGCGTTGGACGCGCCGGTTCACGTGGTGATTGGAATGGAACGCTCCTTTGTGACGCATCGGCTGGCGCCGACGGTTTCGGGCGTGGACTATCCGTGGGTGGACATAGGGATTGCCGGTGAACATCTTGTGTTGGCGGCGACCGAACTTGGCCTTGGGACATGCTGGATAGGGTGGATCAAGCCGCGGGCGATTGCCGGGATAGTTGGCTGGCCAGGGTCTGTGCGACCGGTTGTTGTCATAACGATTGGATACGCGCGTGATCCTGGGAGCGGCGTACCGCCACGATCGCGCCGCAAGGACCTTGACCAGCTTGTTCGATGGATTTGACACAACACTGCACTTGCGGATGGGCGTTGTGTGGTGCAGTATTGTGGCGCGCGCTCCCGTAGCTCAAATGGACAGAGCGGCGGTTTCCTAAACCGTTGATCCCCGTTCGATTCGGGGCGGGAGTACCATGTTGGCAAGACACTTCCACGACAACTCCCGCTGCGGTTTCAAAAGCCAGCCAGCGGCGCAATCAGGAGAACGTGATTGAGCAAGTGAAGAATCGCGTCCACACCATGCGAATTCCGGCAAATGATCTGAACAGCAACTGTGCGTATATGGGGATGGCAGCCTTGTTCATTTGCCTTTCAGGCGGAAGAATTGCGTCGGGGCCAGGTTCGTAGTCAGTGTTGAAATCCAATCGGCGTTGGTTGTGAACGAAGCCGCGACTACGTTCCAGTCTCCGGTCAACGCTGGGGCGCTCTCGAGCTCACAGGGAGTGCCGTAGTTGGTCCAAGCCAGGGCCACCACGGTCGCTTCGTCCACCCGTTGCCAATCTACGAGCTTGAGCGGAGGCGGGCTGGGCAGCGCCTCGAGGTGCATTGTCCCCCACAGATTTTCATAGTTCCATGCGTCGGTGCTGGAGCCGTTGCTCGACCAAAAAATCCATCCCTGCAGTTGCGCACCTTTGTCCGCGTCACAGAACTCTGCTTCGAAGCCATAACTGTTGCCCGGGATCATGGTGGCCATATTTCGGTAGCCAGCCAGCGTGATGCGCTCTTCAAAGGTATAAAGATACCCGCCGGTCGTCACCGATGTGACAGTACAGTTCGCAACCCAGTGTGTTCCGTCGGGACTGGAGCCTTTGGGCGCAGGCTGCTTTGCCGAACCCGTCGTGGTGAAGTCGGTGTTTTCTCCGTAGATGTTGCCATCGGTGCTGTACCCAAACTGCTCGTACCCGGGTTGAGTGGAGATGGGCGTCCCGGCGATGGCGCTCTTTCTTGCGTTCGAGGAATCGATGTAGAGATGCAGTGTGTCTTCAAGGTAAGCCATGTTTGAATTCGCTTTGGCAGCGAACGGCTCGTAGGCATCGTCCCGCACCTCGGCCAACACGTACAGGAAGACACCATCGTGGGCCAGCCACAGGCTCACGGCGCAGTCTGCGGCATCGGTGATGGTGCCAAGGACGGTGGTTCCGTAGTTGGTCGCTGTTCCACCATGGCCGTCTCCCTTGTGGAACGAAATGCCCTTACCCCTGGCCTTGATCCCAGTCCAATCAGTGGCATTGCCGTCTATATCAAAGGCAGCGCTTGTGTAAGGCACATCGACCTCAGGTCGTAACGCAGCGGACAAGCCCGACACCATCGGCACGGTCAGTAACAGGTTGATGAGAATGGTGCTCTTTACAGGGAAATGTCTCGGGCCGGTCCCCTGCGAAGGGGAGAATCGCCAATCATCCCGCTTCACTCGATTGTTCATGACCAAAACGAATAGCGGCGTAGGGGCGGATCGGCAAGCACTGTTTGGACAAACAATTCACCGAGCAAATGCTCGAGGCCGTGGGCCTTCTCAAGGAACCAACCGAGTCGGAGGAGTTCAGCCTTCAGGATCTTCTCCACCACCCCGGCCAGCTTGCTCCGGCACAGCGGATGAGCGACTTCGTCTCACGCCAGTGACTGGAAAACCCATCCAGTTTATATCAAGACCCATTTTACAAGCCACCGTTTCCAGCCATTTAACTCAACTTCATTGAACCCAGTTGACAACCCGAGCGGCAACGGCAGGGGGACAGGGGCATCGCTTCTGCAGGCGGTGCAAAGCCGTTGCTGGCCGCCGACAACGATGCTTTTTGGGCAATCGTTGAGCAATGCTCTGACCAGATCGCGTCTGTTGTCGGGGTTGCCGGCTGTTTTGTCGAGTGCTTGAGCAAACAAACCGAGCCGGAAATCAGGAAGAAGCCGGAGGTAATGAGCCGAATAGATTTGGCCTTCGGCTTCGCCCTGGCCGGCAGTGCCGGTTGCGGGGTCGATGCCGATTCCGATTGTGCATTCGGTGTCGGCAATGTCCTCATCTTTGAGGAAGCTTGTGGGGTCGCACTTTGTTGCCGGGCTGGACAGATAAGCCTGGTATGCTTCTGATGAAATCCACGGTTCGCCGCCTGTATCCTTGGACGGGGGCATGGCATTGACGACGGCGTACTTTAGCGGTTTCGGGAGGCTGGATTCGCGCCAAAGGTCATCAACATCGGGGGTGAGGCTTCTGAGAGGTTTGAGTGTGATTTTGACGCTCTGCTTGATTTGAGTGTCTTTGGGGCGCGGGAGATACCATGTGCACGTAAGGTCAGAGGCGGTTTTGGATTTTGGCATGCGGACCGGGAATGGCCCTGCTGTTGTGAGGCAGCCGAACTTGCGGGTTCTGTCGTTTGAGTAATCGCCGCTTCGGCCATGGCGGTGGGCGTGGGCGTCTTGGAAGCCTGCGCGATGCAGAGCGGCGTGGAGGGCGTGATTGACGATGTCCGGCAATGGCCATGCAGCGGTGTATCCGGGTGACGCGCCGTTCATTGGGCGGCCGTCGCGGAAGAACAACACGTCTGTCGGTTCGAGCAAGATTTGATGGAGTGCTGTCATGGGAGTCACGATGCAGTTTGCCTTTCGGCTGGTTGAGTAGTATTGGGGCTTGGGCTCTGATTCTCGGTTTCGGTGTCGGTTTCGGATTCTTGTTTGGGCAAATTGCGCGAGACAAAAGCGACTGTCTCGCAGAGGCCGACGAGCGCGCGGACTTTGTCATCTGCAGACTTGAGATTTGGGCTGCTGAGATAAGCTGTGATGGTGTCGCGGACAATTTTGACTTCGTTGGTGTTGTAATTGGCGCCGCGCTGGCGGTCTGCGGCGGTGTCAATTTCCTTCTGGAGCACGTCGAGGGCGATTGTCTCGAAGTCCCGGGTGGTTTCTGTTGCGCCGAGTTTGCCGGAATGCTTGGTTTGGTACCGTTGCGCCAGTTCAACAATCCGATGCGGGAACTTCTCGCTGACGATCTTTTTCCGGAGAGCACTGATCATCTGGATGCAAGCGTCCAATCCGTGGCTGTCCCATTTGCAACCCCAGTGAATGGTCTCGCCCGAGCGTTTGGCGAGAGTGATGGCAACGGCGCTGCGCCCATAAACAGTTTTGGCGCGTTTTTCAGCGGCTTGGGCTTCGCGGACAGCGTCCTGCAAGGGATGTTTGAAATTGGCGATAGCAATTCCGATCGAACAATCGGCTGCGGGGCCGGGCACTATTGCGGAGAACCGCTTTGGCTCGCCTTCGTTGCACGGGGCGTCTTTGTGCAGGCGAACAAAGCCTTGCTGGTCACACTCGAAAAGCGATTCGTCTTCCCTGCGCCATGTGCCGTTCCTAAACCGCCATGTGCCACTGGGCTTGTTCAGCACTTCTGGGTCGCCGCGGAAAGCGGCACGCAGAGCGACGGCACAAGGTATGGCCTGATGCGCGGGCAGGAGGGCGAGGACATCGTCGCCGCCGGAATAGATGAGGCGTCCGTCGTGCGCTTCAACGATGCGGCGGACGCAGAAGTGGCCGAAGTTGGCGAGCATCTCGGAGAATTGGAGGTGGAAGGAGGGGTTGAGCGGGCGTTTGTGTTGGAGCAACGGGGCCATTCCATGCTTTTCGAAGTATTGTCTGGCGCCCTTTGTCTGGCCGTCCTTCGGGTCAACGTAATGCGAGAGTTGATCACCGAGGGTTGGCATTTGGTCGTGCAGGCCTGAAATCCATTTTCCCATCTGGTCGCCGTCCAGGGCGAGGACCGCAAAATACTTTTGAGCATCACGATCATCTGGGTGGTCTTTGTCGGAATCGTACTCGCGGTCTTCTTCTTCTTTGTCGCTTTTTGCGAAAGGCGCAGCGTCTGCGATGTGGCGTGTGTCCGGCATCCGCCAGTCGGATTTTTGGAATCCGTGTTTGATTTGCAACCATGCCGTGGGCCAAAGGCGTTTTACGAGTGTGCTGGCGCCGAACAACTCGCCTGGCTTGAACAGGTTTTCACTGCCGGCCGCCTCGTTGAGCGCTTCTGCTTCTTTCTCGCTGGAACCGACAACAAGAACAGCTTCTTCTTTGCCTTTGAGGCTGTCCTTGTTGAAGATGCGGCCTGTGTCCCATCCGCCTGCGGACCATGCTTTCCATGCGCGGGTTTGGCGGACTGCATTCAATTGCCATGCGGCGAGCTGATAAAGTGCGGACCATGCGGCGCCCGGGTTGTCGAGTTTTGCATCGGGCTTGAGCCTGGATCGGTCTTTCCATGCGCTGATGTCTCTGCCGGTGGGACTTTTGGTTCCTGGCGGGAATGTTGCGCATTCGAAGTTGCGGACGTCACGGTGGTCCGGGGGCATTGCATCAGCGATGGCCAGAATCGTCTGCAGTCCTGATTGAGGATTATGAGAAGCATCGTGCGGCAGGAGCCTGGTCAGCTCGAGCGCTTCATTGGGCGTCACTGGCCATCGGACGACCTGCCATGCGATGTCGAGGAACCGGGCGATTTGGGCGTCGTATCTTTTCTTGTTGTGGCTGGTCCAGGAACCGGCGTTTGCGAGGTTTTGCGACGCCCAACGCCACACTTGCTCGGCAATCTGGCTGTACGCGTCCCTGATAATATTCGCAGCTTGTGCGGCAATGCCTGCTGCATATTCCGCGGGCAGGATTGCGAGAAACCTGTTCGGAAGACTCGGCGTAAGCAGACGGCGCCGCCCGAACTCGTTTGGTTGGCCGTCTTTGGTTTTTTCGTAGCCGAAAGCGTCCCAGAGCGATTGGCCAGAGGAAGTGGATGAGGACTTTACGTGGATGTTGCTCCAGAGTTCATCTTTGAGAAGGAGATCGAAGATTGGCTGGCCGCACAGATTCGGGAAAATCACACAATCTGGCCCGTAATTCAGTGCGATGTATTTGAGTCCTGTGCCGATGAGGTAACTGATGAGGTAGGAGCCGCTCCACAAATCGAGGGTGCGTCTGGCTTGTGAGAGGCTGGATTCTTAGGGCAGCATGGCCGAGGGGATGCTTGAAATGATTTGCGTCGCCGTCGAAAGCCGACTCGAGGTATTGCCATTGCGGCCATGGGAGGCGGTCGGCAGCGGCGGCTGTGTGATCGCAGTCGCGTGCGAACCGGGAATCGTCAAGCGAAAGACCGGCAGCGTAATTTTGGGCGCGTTGTTTGTGCCATGCGAGATCGAGGACTTTTTCCGGGGGGTCGTGGAGGAACGCATCGAGTTTGCGCTTCCAGTCGATGCTTGGAATTTTTGAGGTTTGGTTCATTCGTCTTTCCTCGGTGGCAATTGTGGGTTGGCGTGATAATCAGGCAAGCTAATTCTTTGTTCCAAGTCACACGGAGGGGCTGGTTTAGGAAGTGGCTGGCGCAAAAAATCTGATGCGAATCATTCATTGAACTTTGGCTGGGACACGGTCCAGCGCGTGAGATTCTCAGACCAAATAGCAGATCACTCTTTCACTGCAGACCATGGCACCGGCCGTGAGTGTTTCCTTGGCGCTTTTTGCGTCAATCTTGTATGCGACGAGACGGTCTTCTTCGTCGTCGATGAGTTCGACGAGCTTCTGCCAGAACTCTGAGAATTCGGCCTCGTCGAGGTAACACTCGAAGACGCTGTATTGGACGCGAACGCCGTAGTTTTCACAAACCTTGGCGATGTTTGCCAGGCGCTTGTGATTGGATATGTCATAGGCAACCAGGGTTAACATTTGACCTTCTCCTGGAGGGGATTTTTCGTAAGGAACAACCGGGAAAGGATTGTACCACCAGTTTGACACGTGCTGTGTGCGGGTTCAGGAAACGGTTGAGTTGTCGTCTGAGAGTGAAGCGCGTGTTTCGAATTCTGCAGGGCGGTTCCTTGCAGGGGGCCTTTCGGGGTGCCGGGAAAGGCTGTGTGGCAGAGATTGCCGATGGTGGGTGTGAGCATTATCTGGATTCATGTTTCTTGCCGGGGAACCGCGTGGCACTGGCGATTTGTCTCTGTGGCAGTGGGGCTGCTGATCATTCAGGTGCGTGCACTTCGACCTGCCCCAGCGTTCGGCCAGGAACCCGAACAAAGTGCACAAGGCAATCACAAATGCCACGATGATGATCGTAGTGAGTTCCATACAATTACTTGATGAAGATCATTGAGGGGACGATATCGAGCGAGCACCTGCCTTTTTCAAGCGGACAGGGAGCAAGCGAGGCGGTGTCGCCGCCCTGGCGCCGGAGTTTCTCGCGAATGCCGGCCACGGCCTTGGTCAGTTCGCGTTCGTCCCATTCGGACCGAAGGGAGTTAGCGTGGCGCCAGTCGTTGAAGTCTTTGGTGGCCTCGAGCTGTTCGTTGCGGAAAGAATCGAGGTCGTCGATGGCGTCCTTGTATGAGCAATACGGCTGTTCTCGGTGTTTGGCGCGGCGTGCGAGAAAGAGCATTACGAGCATCTCTGTGGGTGAGAGTTTGATTGTGGTGGAATTGACATCGAGTTCGGCACGGACGGAATCGATGGTGAGCCTGATGCTTTCGGCGGCGCGGCGGCGGACATCGGCTCTGCAGGTGTCAACAAGGCGTGAGAACGTGCCTGCTTTCCGGCCGAGCTCGCGGACGAAGAGGTTGCGCAAAGGGACAAACGGGACGTCCGCGAGATCAACGCGTGCGTCGGCTGGATCATATTTGAGCAACCGTCCGGGGTTTTGTGTGTCGGGCTTGGAAATGGGACCGCCGGGCTGTTTCGGGAAAAAGAATTCACGCAGCGTGTCGAATGGATCGTTAACCAACACGTGTGTCAGGCGGTCTGTTTCACGCCCGACCAATGTCATGCAAGCATACAGCAGTGCACCCATTGTTTTTCGGCCGCCTGCGATCGAAGCCACGAGGCGGGTGTCTGGGTTTTCAACGACGCCGCGCACCTGTTCGAGCAGGAAATCCGAAGCAGCCTCGTTGTCCGCCGGGGTGCGGAGGTCATCGAGCTCGCGCGTGCGGCCGGTGGCGTCGTCGGCTGCTGTGATGACGCGGATGTCGTCAGGGGTGGCGCCGAAACGGAGTTTGCCGGACAGACTGTGGCCGTCGGCAGCGAGAGCGGTACGCAATGCTTCCCACGGTGTCTGGCCGGAAAACCGCAGCAGGGGCTCGAAGAGCCACTTGATGATTTCAGTTCTTCCGGTGGCCGTGGTTACGACAATGATGCGTGCTGGGATGATCGGTTCAGGTTCGTTGGCCAGAGCCCAGACTGTCTCGGTGAGCACTGCAGGGGACATTCCCGTGACTGCAAGGAGGATCGTCTCGGGCTGATCTGGCGAGACTTCAGCGGTGGTGTTTGTACCCTGTTGCTCGATTTTAACACGGGCAGTTTTCATATTTCGCTACAGTTTTATTGATTTCATTTCAGCGCGTAATATTCCACAGACAACCACAGGACAGGGTCAAATTGGACGTCGCGGGACGTCCGCTGCGCATGGCTCACCCAGATGCTGTAGTGGACATGGAGCTGTTGCTTTTGGTGACATTCATAGGGCGGTTTGTTGGGGTGGGGCTGCGACTCTGCAAGAACCAGAAATGCTGTCTTGATTGTTACCGGGAGGAATTCGGCCTTCTCCAATACCGCGAACAACTTGTGCGTGTTTTGGTCGGGGCGGTGAGATTTGAACTCACGACCTCTTGTACCCGAAACAAGCGCGCTAGCCAGGCTACGCTACGCCCCGACGTCAAGCGCCGTGAACATGCACCGAACTGACCCAAATTGCAATAGAGAATCTGGGCCGAGGGCAGAAAGATGGGGGCGGAAACATAATTGGCAGAAACATCGGTGGCAGAAACATCAGTGGCAGAAAAATGGGTGGCAGAAAGATTTGTGGGGGAAAGATGGGTGGCGAAGAAACGAGGTTTGGGCGGATGTTTGGGGTGACGTTAGGTTCAAAGTTGGCCCCTGCGGGTTGCGTGCGGGCGGGCACATTCATTGTCGCATGCCATTTATATGCAGGAGATTATGTTTTCGGTTCCGAGGTCGCCCTTGACAAGAGGGGGTGTATTATACAAGAAATCTTGAGGTTGGTATTCTAAGGATTGTGAGTGGCAGGCAAGGATGAATGCGCCGGCTCACATCGTGTGATCAACGTGGAACGATTGAATTGTGGCTTATGCGAAGAAGACATTTGCATCTTACGTTCGGACTGTTTTTGGCGGGGCTGATTGGAATCTGGGATGTGTGTGCTGCAGAGAAAGAGCCTGTAGCGGAGCCGATCCCGGAGCGGCAGTTAACCGTTGCATTGCAATTCCCGGGGATAACGCTAAGTCCGGAGGACACCTTCAGTGTGGACCTGTTGATTAAGAACCGTGGTCGGCGCGATGAAACGGTGCTGCTCGAGGTGATCGAGAAACCACAAGACTGGACGGCGGAGATCAAGCGTTATGGCACTGTCGTGAGCGGTGTGTTTGTGGCGTCGAAGGAAGACCAGACGCTTACGCTTTCCGGCAAACCTGCCAACAAAGAGCTGAAACGGCTTC
Organism: Verrucomicrobiota bacterium; assembly: GCA_029907285.1. Taxonomy (GTDB): domain Bacteria; phylum Verrucomicrobiota; class Verrucomicrobiia; order Limisphaerales; family J093; genus JAAYVR01. The sequence goes on from JARYMD010000044.1 coordinate 9,476, forward strand.
CGACCGGCACCTACAAATTCGCCGTAAAGGCTGCTACTGCTGACGGCGCCATAACTCAGACTTCGGCAATTACAGTGAATGTCGTTTCCGCAGAAGCGGGCGCGGAGAAGATAAGCATCGACACCTCGTATCCGACATTGCGGGGGCCGACCGGGGACAAATTCCAGTTCTCGCTTGATGTGCGAAATGACACGGGGCAGGACGCGGTGTTCAACTTTCGTGCGACTGCGCCCCAGGGTTGGGAGGTGTCGTTCAAGCCGGCTTACGAGTCGAAGCAGATCAGTTCTCTTCAGATCAATGCGAACTCGACAAAAACGGTCGAGATGGAAGTGAGGCCTCCGTACAACGCGCAAGCCGGCGAGTACGATTTCAAGGTTGAGGTGCAATCGCCAAAGGCAAAGGCGGAGAAGGACCTCAAGGTTGTGCTGACTGGGACGTACGGTTTGAAGGTTGGGACGCCAACGGGTTTGTTGTCGCTGGTGACTGAGAAAGGGCGGAAGGCGACAGTGACGTTGATGGTTCAGAACAAGGGATCGGCTCCGCAGCGGGAGATCAGGTTTGAAGCTTTCAAGCCTGAAAACTGGAAAGTGGAATTCAATCCGGAGAAGATCGAGAATCTGGAGCCGGGCGGGGTCAAACAAACCGAGGTGACAATTACGCCTGCGGATCAGGCGCTGGTGGGAGATTATTCGGTGAGCATTCAGACCGAGGGCGAGAAAGCCAATCAGGAAACCGAGTTCAGGGTGACAATCAGGGCGTCTTCTGCATGGGGATGGATAGGGGTGGCGATCATCGCGATTGTCATAGTTGGTTTGGCGGTGACATTCCGAGTGTTGGGCAGGCGTTGATATGGCTGCAATCATTCAGACTGAGAATCTGACCCGGCGATATGGGCAACAGGTGGCGGTCGATGGTTTGACGCTCCAGATCAACGAGCGTGAAATATTCGGGTTTCTCGGCCCGAACGGCGCCGGCAAGACAACAACAATCCTGATGCTGCTTGGGCTGACCGAGCCGACATCCGGATCAGCGCGCGTTTTGGGCTACGATCCGACGCGAGATCCATTGGAGGTCAAGAGGCAGGTTGGGTATTTGTGTGAGAACGTGGGGTTCTACGATGATCTCACGGGCCGCGAGAATCTGCGGTTCATGGCCGAACTGAACCATCTGCCGGAAGCCAGGGTCACCGAAAAGGTCGAAGAAGCCCTGCGCACTGTCGGTCTCGACGGCGAGGGCGACAAACTGGTTGGTGCGTATTCGAGGGGCATGCGCCAGCGGCTTGGGATAGCCGAGCTGCTGATCAAGGATCCCAAACTGCTGATCCTTGACGAGCCGACGCTCGGCCTTGACCCCGACGGAACGAACAAGATGCTGGACCTTGTCCACTCTCTGAGTCGGGATCGCGGGATCACGGTCATGCTTTCCTCGCATCAGTTGGAGCAGGTGCAGCGCATATGCACGCGCGTTGGCATCATGATAAAAGGCAAACTGGTTGCCGTGGGCACGATCGAAGAGCTCGCCAAACGGAAGCTCGGAGAAGGTGGCGGAATGAACCTGGAAGAGATTTACATGCGCTATTTCAAGGAGGCCTGAGTTATGTGGACGATTTGCAAAAAGGAACTTGCCGATCATTTCAGTTCGACGCGTTTTTTGATCCTGTTCTGTTTGATTTTGATGGTGGCGCTTGTTTCGACGTACATGGCGGCTGCAAACATTCGCCGGGTGCTCGAGGGGGTTTCAAAACCATCGAACGTGTTTCTTCTGTTGTTCACCACGGAGGGCAAGTTTTTCTCGCTTGTGCAGTTTATTGCGTTTTTCGGGCCGCTGTTGGGGATCATCATGGGCTTTGATGCCATCAACAGAGAACGGCAGCATCGAACGCTTGCGAAACTGGTGTCACAGCCGATATTCCGTGATGCTGTGATCAACGGCAAATTTCTGGCGGGTGTGATAACGGTCAGCATTGCGCTTGTGAGCATGATGTTATTGCTGACGGGGATGGGGTTGATCACCGTGGGCGTGGTGCCGGGCTGGGAGGAGATTGGGCGGCTTTTTGTGTACCTGATCGTCAGCATTGCGTACGTGTCGTTTTGGCTTGGGCTGGCGATTTTGTTTTCGATTCTGTTCAGGTCATTGGCGACTTCGGCGCTTGCGGCGGTTGCGCTTTGGATATTCTTTTCATTTTTCATTGGTTTTGCGTCTGATCTTGTGGCAGACGCATTATCCCCGGTGAGGAATCCAAGGGACCCGGAAGAAGTGGTTCCCAATGAACGTTTGGCAGACGCCGTGAGCCTGGTGTCGCCAGCGGTCCTTTACTCGAAAGCGACATCGACGATTCTTGATCCTTACCGCCGATCACGGGGCAGCGTGATGATCGTGGGTCTGTTTGAGAAGCTGTCGATGGAGAGGTTTCAAAGCCCGTTGCCGCTGGACCAATCGATACTGGTTGTGTGGCCTTATCTGACGCTGTTGGCGGCTCTGACTTTGATTTGTTTCGGGTTGTCCTACGTCATATTCATGCGGCAGGAGATAAGGTCGGCTTAGCGAGGCTGCGCATCAGCGACGGCGTGCGCCGGTGTCATAACGCCAAGCGGGCGCTTTCCGTTCTCGGCGCTTGACCGGCGAATCCAAGCCGGGAACCTTCGCCTGCGCGCCAGCTTGAGACACCCAACGCTTCATTACGGTGAGATTTCCGGCCGGGCTCGCTTCGCCAACCGACGGCCGCTTCGGCACGCTTGTGCGTTCGTGTCAGGTGCCGCTTATGAACGAACGGGCAACTGACACGACAAATTCTGCGTCTTTCATTGCACGGATTGCATCTTCGTGCGAATATTGTTCCGTGGGGATGAAGTCGATGTCGCCGTAAAAGGAGAACTCTCGTTCTTTTCGCAGCCAGGCCGAGATTTCGGCAAGGCGTGTGACATGTTGTGCGACACTTTCGGGGAATCGCGAGCTGTACTGTTTCAAGATACTGCCGACGTCATGCCATTTGGGCGGTTCGATGCCCGCATGGCGGAGCATGCCTTTGAGTGCCAGCTCGACTATTTCCTGAGCTTCGCGGACCACATCCGAGTATGCAGACTCATCGGCCAACACCGGCAGGATTCGCAAACGTTTGCCGGCCTTGAGCAGGTAACTCTGCGCAAGAGACAGGTTGGTCATATCGTAAAGACCTCTCCCGGCTGGTAATCGGGTTTGAGGTCCCACCACCATGCATTTCCGACCCACACCCTTCGTGCATGTAATGCATCGAGGCGCCTGCGCAGGTCTGCAAGCGTGTTGCACAGGAAGCGATTTGGATCGTAAAGCACCCGTGCGTCATCCACGAGGTCCAGCAGCAAAGGGCTTCCTGCGGTGATTTCAGCCGGCAGTCGTATGACCGGCGACAAGATTAGGTTGAGTCCCTTCGACTCAAATTCTGCCGCAACCGGTTGCAGTGCACCTTCGACGGCGCGGAAACTCTCCATCCGACGCAGCCGCCCGTTGGGCAGGCTGTTTGCGACGATCAACAGGTCAACATCTGAATCCGGGCGCGGAGTGCCTCTGCCGACAGAACCAAAAACGGCGAGCGACACCAGGCTTTCGCCATACACGTTCAGGCATGCGGCCTTGAGTTCTGTCAAAAGGCGTTCGATCAACGATGTGAACTCCGAGTTCACTGTGGCGTCGAATTGCCCGTTTTGGGTGGCATTGACGTCATGCTTTCTTTGGGAGCAACTGGACGTCAATGCCTACTTTCTTTGCTGCATAGGCGACCTCGCGTCTCCAGTCATCGTATGCGATCTGGCAATGGAAGCCGCGCATGTTGCGGATGACGTCCTGTGTGTCCGGGTCGAGTGCGATTTCAATTTGAGCGCGGCAGGTGGCAAGGACTGGCGAATCGACGACTCTGCCGGTGAAGGCGAGCCAGTGTTTGGCTTCGAAGTCGGGTTTGACCACTGTCACCAACTGGCCTCTGCGGAAATGGACGTGCGTGGCTGCGCCGTGGTCGGATTCGTAGTGTGTAACCAGCGTCACGGGTTCGAGCCGGCTGCCGTCCATTCGCCGCGGCGCAGTGCAATGAGCGAACAGCATGCGGCCATTGTGAGGGAACGTCGGGTTGCAGAAGTATGTTGGACGCCCGGAGATGTAGTGCATCAGTATGCCCGCCGGGATGTTCACGAAATCGGCCTCGCAGTAGGCCATGTATCCGTCATCGTTTGTGAGTGTGAGTGTGAGGCATGGCATGATGCCGGCGTAACTGCCCATGCAACCGTTGGTGGTGACCGCGCATGCGTTGTGCTTGACCATGAGATCGTGGAAAATGTTCTTCAGCAGGAACGCTTCAGCGACGGCTTGTTCGGAGATTTCGGACGTGACGCCTCTGGCGGTCATGTATTCGTGCGCTTGTGTCTTGCTTTTTTCGACTGCAGCGGGGTCTTTGCGGGCTGCTTCGATCAGAGCGTTCACCTCGGGGATTTGAACAGTGATCATGTCGATCTGGAAACGCTGACGAGCGCGTTCGGGCGCTTCCGGACAGGCCCATCCGCTGGGGCCGCCGACGCATATGATGCGGCGGCCGATCGTGTTCTTCAGCCCGTACAAGGCTCTGAGCCGCCAGAGAACCTCGGCCTGATCGTCCACGACGACGTCTTCGAGGCTGGCGTTGGTTTGTTTGGGGGCATCGGTGTGGCTGCGAATGAAACGCGAATCGACGATTTCATGCCAGAGGTAGTAAGGACCGGACCGTTCGCGGACGAAGATGATCATCGGCTTTTTAAGACCCGCGAGGGCGTCGAGAACTTCAGTGCCGCCTCCGGATGCATAGACCAGCAGGGCATCGGCTTTGCCAACGTCCAATGCAGCCGCCTGTTGAGCGGTGCTCACCTTTTCGGGCTTTGCGATTTTCAGGCCGAATTCAGCCGTATTGGAGAGATTTGTGACTTCGTTCTGGATTCGGGCGAGTTCATCTTTCACGGCATCCTCTGTTTGGACATCGCCCCATGGCCGCCAGCTTCTGGCTTGTTGGCGCTGCGTGAGGTTATAGGTCAGGACGGGCAGCACGCGGAGGTCGCTGGCGCCGATGCGCATGTCGATTGCCTGCGCGGCAAAGGCTTGTCTGCAAAACACACCGCTGGCTGCTGCAAGGCTGAATGTTGCTGTGGTTTGGAGGAATTCACGTCGTTTCATTTGCATCGAGTTCATTGTTCAAGGATATGAGCTGTTGTTGATGGTTTCGCCATTCGGATGGACTCCGAGCAGTGCAGAGCAATGACACTGACGAGGCACGGTGCCTCTCGTGACAGAGCAAAGATCGAACAGCAGTTCGCGATCTCATGCTTGTTTAGTGTGTTCAACAACAGGCGCAACTGGCAACCAAAAACGCATCGAACCCGGCGGCTATTTTGTTGCACTGCGCCGCACTGTGAACATGGATTGCGCCCAATGACGGTTTTGAGTAATGTTGCGCATGCGCTTTTTGACCGGCGTTTTGCACATTTTTCCGGTGGCGCTGGTGTGTCTGTGTTTGACCGGCTGTTTCCCGTTTTCCGAGACAGACCAGGATGAAAAAAATCCACTGATCGGCGACGGTTTGGCGAAAAAGGCGGCTTACAACTACCAGGGCGCCGTCGAGTCATTTGAGAAAGCCCTCGAAGGCAATCCGCGTCTTGCCCGGGCACATTGGGAACTGGCACTGCTTTACAGCCAGAACGTGCCCAACCCGGCTGCGGCGATTTATCATTTCGAGAAACTGCTGAAACTGCGGCCCGACTGGCCCCAGGCCGATACCGCGAGGCGCTTTATCGATGCAGCAAAGATCGAGCTGGCAAAGTCGGCGCCATTGGGACCTCAGACGCCTTACATGCAACAGCAGCTCGACAAGCTAACCGCGCAGGTTCACGAGATGGCCAACGATAACAACAAGCTGCGCCAGCAAAACCAGGCTTTATCCCTGCAGATTCAACAGCTCACGGTCGAGAACACACAGCTCAAAGATAAACTTCGTGCAATGCAAATGCCTTCCGGCGCGGGTTCGCCGGCGTCAACCACGGCACAACCCCAAGGAACCGCAACCGGAAGGCCGGCGGCAGCCGCAGGATCAACCGGTCAGATTCAGAGTGCTGCTGTTCCACCGAGCGGCACACAGGCGACCGGCCGGTCTCAATCGTCCCAGGCAGGTGCCGACTCAGGGGCGCATTCAGGGACGGCGCAGAGGCCCACAACATATGTCGTGCGCCGCGGCGATACATTGAGCAGCATAGCGGTTGCGCACGGTGTGAAAGTTCGTGATTTGGTTCAGGCAAACCCGAGCATCGACCCGAACCGCCTTCGTGTCGGCCAGACCATTAGAATCCCGTAATCCTTTGGCCGGCCCGCATATTTCCCAGCCCGGTGCAGCCGGAACCAAGGTTGCCTGGGCAGCACCGAACCGGCGACTGCGACCGTTGATGAGCGCTGGGCTGTTGAACGTTGCGAGTTGAACGTTGGACGTTGAGCGTTCCGATCGGTTCAGCGAATGGGACGTCTGTCTGGGAACGTGCAACGTTCAACGTTCAACATTCAACGTACAAAGTGTAACTGCTCA
>JARYMD010000450.1 GCA_029907285.1 Verrucomicrobiota bacterium
CGCTTTTCCGATGGGTCGCGCCCCAGATGAAACAAAAGAGGCGGATCGTGAATTTCCGGCTTTGCCTGGCCATAGCCAGCCTGGGTTTTGAAATGGGCTTTCCACTCGCCAAGCCGGCAAGCGAAGAGTTGGTCGCCGCGATAATAAAAGAACGGTCGTTTCGGCAGCGGGCTGTCGTCGAAAAGAAGCGGCGCAATGTCGGTTCCGTCCAGCTCGACACCGTCAGGCCTCGGCGCTCCAGCAAGCGCGAGTGTGGTTGGGAAAAGGTCCATCGAGTGAACCATCTCGGATGTGACACCTTTCCTGATGCGCTCGGGCATCCAGGCGATTCCGGGAACACGCATGCCGCCTTCCCAAGTGCTGCCTTTGCCGCCGCGCAGAAGCCCCGCGCTGCCGCCCTGGTCGCCCATCGTCAGCCATGGTCCGTTGTCGCTGGTGAAGAACACAAAAGTTTGTCGGTCGATCCCGTTTTTGCGAATGGTGTTGAGCACTTCGCCGACACTCCAATCGAGTTCTTCCACCGCATCGCCGTAAATGCTTGCGCGGCTCTTGCCCTTGAACGCGGGTGAAGCAAACAGCGGCACATGCGGGAACGTGTGTGCGAAATAGAGGAAGAAAGGCCTGTCTTTGTGTTGGCTGATGAAGCGCAGCGCTTCGTCGGTATATCTTTTTGTGAGAGTGGTTTGGTCGGCTGGGCGCTCGATGATTTGGTTGTTGCGAATCAGCGGCACGTTCCAACCGTCTCGGGGCGGGTCTGGTGAGCCAGATGCGCCCGATGGCAATCCGGGCCGGGCGTCCATGTCATTTGAATAGGGCAGCCCGAAGCTGAAATCGAATCCTTGATCGAGCGGGCGCGAACCGGGGTGAATGCCAAGGTGCCACTTGCCAATGTGAGCTGTCGCATAACCTGCGGTCTTGAGCGCCTCAGCGAGCGTGACCTCGCCGGGCGGCAGTCCGCCCTTTGAATCCGGGAACAGCACACGCCGGCCTCCGCACATGCCGCTTCGGATTGGATAACGGCCTGTTAGTAGTGCAGCGCGGCTCGGGGTGCAAACTTCTGCCGCGACGTAGAAATCCGTAAAACGCAGTCCTTCGGCCGCCATTCGATCGAGGTTCGGCGTGCGGATTGTAGGCGAACCATAACAGCCGAGGTCTCCGTAGCCGAGATCATCGGCAAGAATGATGATGATGTTGGGCTTTGTTGCCGGGCAACCTGCCGGTTCGAACGCCGCCATGGCCAACACGACAACAAGCAAACGCAAAGTTTTCATTCGAAGTCCGTTTCGTTTACCCAGTTTGCGGGCGGTTTTTCGCCCCGCATGAACTTCTCGTAAAAACCAGCGCCGCTTGTGGGTGGGTATTCGTCGAAAACATAACCGCGACCGAACATGCGCGGGTCGCCGAGAGCCTTGAGCTTGGATTCCATTTTTTGGCGCGTCTTCTTGACTTGGCCGGCGTAAGCGGGGTTTTCGGCGAGATTAATCACGCAGTCCGGATCAGTTGCAAGGTTGTAAAGTTCGTCTGCGGGACGAAAGCCGAAGTTGAGTTGCCAGAAAGAGTCCGCGCGGTCTTGACGTCCGCGTTCGAGAATGAGCGACTTGGTAGGGCTGCCGTCGGTGTCGAGAAAACCAGTCTCCGGATTGCCAGCGGGACAGCGCGACGGCTCATAGTTGCGGAGGTACAAGAACTGTGCGGTCACGATTCCCCGGATCGGATAACCCCAATCGTGTGGACGGCCAACGTCGGTGCGTTCCTTGGCGACAAAAACACTGGTCCGTTCTGCCAGAACCTGCCCTGCCCCTGGGCTGCTGAGGATTGGCCTGAGACTCTTGCCTGCGATTGGCTGCATGCCGCTTTGCGCATGTGAGATGCGGGCCAGGTCGAGGATTGTCGGCGCAATGTCTGTGAAATCCACAAAATCATCAATTGCCCTGCGGGGTTTCGCGATGCCGCCCGGCCAGCGGACTGCGAAGGGCACGTGGTTTGCAGCGTGATAAGCGTATCCCTTGACTCGCGGGAAAGGCATGCCGTGATCGCTGGTCACGATTATGAGGGTTTGATCCAGCAAACCGCGTTTTCCCAGTTCGGCGATCATGCGCGCAAGATGGTTGTCGGCGTGCTCAACTTCGTAGGCGTAATCAAGCATGTCAGTGCGAACAACGTCGTGGTCCGGCCAATACTCCGGAACGCGGTCGATATCGCGGACGGTTTTGCCGCCATTGTTCTTGCCAGAACCGAAAGTGTACGGTCGATGCGGCTCGTGTGCGCCGAACCAGAAACACCACGGCACACCGGGCGGCGCAGAATCGAGAAAATCGACAAAATTCGCGGCGTAATCGGTGGCTGAGATCGCCGGGGTTGGAGGTGTGCATGTGCGTTTTTGAAATGGCTTGCCGGTCATGAGCCGCGGCTGGCCGTTCACGTCGTTGGCAATGCCGGGCGCCCAGCCCTTGCCTGTAAAACCGACGTGCCAACCGCGTTCAGTGAGCACTTCGGGCCAGGTCTTGAATTTCGCAGGGAAAAACGGCAGATGATTGGCGGCCGCTTCGAGTTGCCACAGATGCCGTCCTGTGAGCAGTATGGACCTCGAAGGCGCGCATTTCGCCATCGGCGTGTAAGCGCGCCTGAAAAGCAAACCTTCGCTCGCAACGCGATCGAATGCAGGCGTTCTGATCCACCTTGTCCCATACGCGCCTGCGTGGACTCCCCAATCATCAGCAATGGCCAGAAGAATGTTTGGCGGACGACCAGTATCAGAACCGGCTGTTTCTGCGTACGAGAGGGGCAGAAGCGCAACCAGCAGCAGCGCGAGATTTCTCATTGCAGATTCCGGCAATCGCACTTCGTTGATTCCATCATGTCCGCCGGGTAGATTCAATCAATTCGTGCAGCAGTGCCGCAAGACAAGTTCAGCCCCCGAAAATCTCACCGCCTGACCTGCCCAAGACACCCAAAGCTTCATGCCGATGAGATTTCCGGAGCCCGCATATTTCCCAGCCCGGCGCAGCCGGAACCAAAGTTGCCCAACGGGCAACGCCCCCGGCTCTTGCCCCCGAACCTTCAACCACGCCAAGCTTGGAAATATGCCCTGCGACTCCGTCGCTGGGAAGAGCGCGCTGATCAAGCCCCCACTGCACGCGGCGCTGCCGCGGTTGCAGTGGGCGTTGGTAGGCGCCAAGCGCTTGGAGTGCGGCAGCTTGCTGCCGCTTTGTCTTTTATATGCGCGAACAACGTGTCTGTCCCGAATGGCGCTTGGATAAGGCCTAAAACTCTCTTGGCCAGCCGTTTGCGACGAGGGGCGTCGGGCAA
>JARYMD010000451.1 GCA_029907285.1 Verrucomicrobiota bacterium
CACAACAAATGAAAACAAAAAACAGAACCACGAAAGGGATCGCAATCGTAATCACAGCGTTGGCTCTCGCCAGCGTCAGCCACGCCCAACTCCAAGAACCGTCCAAACCGGGCACGTATTATTCGGCCAAGGATTTCGAGTGGAGTCCCCCGTGGCCTTTCAATCCACACCCGGAACTTCAGGCCGTCGCAATTGCACCGGGCATTTTCGTCTTTGACGACACGGCCATCCCCGACACGCCGGAGCAAGCCGAAGCTCGAAAGCGGAGGCAGGAGTCCGACGCGCTCGCCAAGGCGATTGCCGCCGATCCGGTGCTGGCGGCAGCCGCACGTCAGGAGGCAGAAGAAGCCGCACGCAAGCGCGAGGCCGATTGGCAGGCGCGGCTGGAAGCCGCGCGGCCAGTTCTGCGCTCATGGGGCTTTCCCGGCGATGCCGAGACACAGCAGACGCGCGAGGAGGCACGAACGGAGTTGCAGGAGTTGGCGCGCAAGGCGGCGCAGGCGCGGGCCAACGCCCCACGCATCGAAGCGGAGTTGGACGCCATATCCAGAGAGTTGAATGCGCCGCGCTCGCGCGAGCGCGGCGACGGCACGAAGGAGGTTCTGGCTGGCGCAGTCGGCGATCAGCCGGTGTATTATTCGAGCCAGAACTTGTTTGCGGCGGCGAGCATCAGCGCGGACGAGTTGTGGCCGACGAACACCGCGCCGTGGGCACACGCTTCCACCGGGCGAAATCGCACCGGCACAAATGTCACACTCGGTTTGTGGGAGACTGACGGCGCGGTGTTGACGAACCATTTGGAGTTCGGCAATCGCGCCCGACAGATTGACCAGAACGCAACCAATCCCATCGCCGCCCACTTTCACGCGACAGGCGTGGCGGGCACGATGGCGGCGGGCGGTGCGCTTCAGTTCACCTTGAGCGGCCAGCCCGCGCGACTCTTGCGCGGCGTCGCTTATGAAGCAGCCATAAATGGGTATCGTTTTGATCCCCAATTTGGCAGCAAAACTTTGGAGGCAGCGGGAGGCGTAGTTACCGGCCAGCCATTACGTCTTTCCAACCATTCTTACGGCGCAGGCGGCGGATGGATTCAAGACACCATCCAAGTATTGCAGGGAGGCCAAACGAACACCGTTACGAACGCTTGGATTTGGCGCGGACACCCCGCGCTGGCCGAAGAATGGAAGTTCGGGTTTTACACGCCCAGTTTTTCAGACGGTTCAGGTTGTGTGGATATTGACGCCTTTCATGCCACCAATGCCACACGACACTTGATGATTTATGCCGCCGGAAACGACCGGTTGACCGGCCCGGGCGGGCCGACAACGTATTACTATTTTGTCGGGCCGGGACAGTATGACTGGCAGCGCGTGGACAATCCGCCATCCAACTCGCGGGACTGGCTCAATGGCGACGGGGACACCGGCGGTTACGACACGGTGCTTTTTCCCGGCACTGCCAAGAACGTTCTCACCGTTGGCGCAATTCGCGACGTTTATACGGTGGCCGGCACTGAACTCGTGATGGGTTACGCCACCAACGCTTCCGTTGTGCTCGCGCCTTTCAGCGGGTGCGGGCCGACCGACGATGGCCGCATCAAGCCGGAAGTCGTCGCGGTCGGGCAGGCCAATCCGACGTTGCGCGGCTTCGGGATTCTAACGCCCATCACGGGCAGCATCAGCAACTTTGCTTCTTTGCCCGGCACGAGTTTCGCCGCACCCGGTGTCACTGGCGGGTTAGGTTTGGCCGCGCAACGCCGGGCGCAGTTGTTCCCCAACCTCGACCCGGACTTGGATGCGTGGCGCGGTTCGACTTGGCGCGGCATGGCCATTCACACCGCTGACGATGTGGGCAGTCCAGGCCCGGACTACCAGAGGGGTTACGGGCCGTTTAACACGGTTTCGCTGGTGGCCCACGTGGAGCTTGACCAGCAGCACGGGCGCGGCACGCACATCAAAGAGTTTCAGATTGGCGTCAGCAACAGCGTCAGTTGGGAAGTGGACCTGAGCGGTGTTCCCTTTCGCGCCACGCTGGCTTGGAGCGACCCGGCAGGCCCGGCCACCAATGTTATCATCGTTGACCTCACCAAGCCGATGCTGGTCAACAACATTGATATTCGAGTGGAGCGCGTGGGCGCGACCAATGTGTACTATCCGTGGATTCTCAATCCCGACCTGACAAACAAGACGGAGGAGGCGCGGAGCGCCGCCGCGACGACGGGCTTGGACAACCGCAACAACGCGGAGCGGGTGGACATCGCCAGCCCCACGCCGGGACGTTACCGGATTGTCGTCACTCATTCCGGCGGTTTGTCCGCTGGCCCTGCCCCCTCCGCCCAATGGGTTTCAGTGGCGACGACAGGCGACACGCCCTTGCCGCCGGTATTCACGTCCATTGAGTCGAGTCCATCGGGCACGAATGTCTTGTTGACCTTCACCGCCGACCCCGGAGCGTATTTCCACTTGTTGAGTTCGAGTGATTTGACGACGTGGCAGACCAACGCGACCGTGAAGGCCGAAGGCGTGACCAATGCGGTGTTGGTGAGCGCGACGCAGCCGCACGAGTTTTTCCGGCTGCGACGGCAGCAGTAGAAGTATGCGACGAGGATTATGGATCGTAACGATGCTGGCGACGGCTTGGCTGGGTGAAACTCAGCCAAGCCGGGCGCAGGGGACGATTGTATTTCACCAACCGTCCTCTCCAATCATTCTCAGGAGTCAAGGTTTCGATGAGTTTTACCCGTTTGATTTTGACGGCGATGGCAATTCAGAGCTGACGTTTGTTTACAACTTTCAGTCCGTAGGCGTGCGGAATGAGAGTGGCACGCGTTCGCTCTCGTTTGTGAACCCGCCGCCGGACTACTATGCCGACCCGCAACCATTGCCCGGCGGGTTTCTCATTGGGCCGGACAGCAGTTCCGGGCAACTGCAATGGTTCACCGCATATCCACCGCCGTATAACTTTAACAATTTGGTTACAATCGTGAATACCGGAACGAGTGGCGCGTTTGCCGGACAACACGCCTACATGGGTGTCGAGTTTCAGCGCGATGGCGCAGCGTATTACGGTTGGATGTTGCTTCAAGTAAGCGGGAACTTCGCAGCCGTTGCCGCGATTGAGTCGTGGGCATGGGAGACGCGGCCCGGTGAGGCGATACTCGCCGGGGCTGTGCCAGAGCCTTCGACGTGGGCGTTATTGTTCGGAGGAGGCGTCTTGATGTTATGCTTCAGACGAAAGAGAAATGAAAAGAGGGGCTAACAAAATCACTGGAGCGAATCCCGCCCGCTGGGCGGGATCGCTCAG
>JARYMD010000452.1 GCA_029907285.1 Verrucomicrobiota bacterium
AGCGTTGTACGTTGAGCGTTCCCAGACAGACGACCAGCGGGTCAACCGAAAGGAACGCTCAACGTCCAACGCTCAACAGCGCAGCGCTCAACAATGCAACGCTCATCAACAGTCGCAGTCGTTGGCCGGGAGCTCCTCAGGCCACTTTGGTTGCGGCTACGCCGGGCTGCGAAATATGGGGGCTGACCACCTTCTTCTGCCCGTGCCCCCCGTCTCCGGCCTCCACATTTGCGAGGACAGTTGGAAGTTCCTATAGCGATGCCCGGGCGTAGAAAGCTTGCGTGGGAGAGGTTTTGGCATAGATTCTGGTCCTGTTGCTATTCGGCAATCCGATGGTGAAAGATTGCGCCCAGGTCAAACAGCTCTGCGATGTTTTATTCGACAAGTGGCGAGACTGTTCTCAGTGGTTTCATCCTGAGCCCCAGCTAGTCATTGATTGCTCCGGATGCAGTTGCTGTCCTTGGCGAGGGTGCACAACTTTGTTATAGCATGCAGAACGACGAGCAAATGAACAACCGGATGTCTGATGCGGGGTCTTCTCCGCCTGTTCCACCTGTCATGCCCACGCCGCCGCGCTTGAGCGCGCCCCCGCCAGTTACGCCCCCGGCCCGGAAGAAGAAATCGGGGCGAACATGGCTCTATGTGGTTTTGGGCTTCATTGCGATACTGGTCTTGGTTGTTGTGATCGGCCTCGGACAAATCTTGTCCGGCTTTGTGACGTTCGGCAGCCTCGAGGACCTGGAATCCGGACCGGCGCTCAGGGAAGTCGTAATAGAGAACAACCACGCCGACGCCAAGCTGGCGGTGGTGGACATTCAGGGCATCATAGGCAGTGCATACTTCACAGGCGATAAGTACGACATTGCCGAATTGGTGCGGCGTCAGCTCAAGCGCGCTGAACAGGACCGAAAAATCCGGGGTGTCATTCTTAGAATAGATTCGCCCGGGGGCGAGGTTCTGGCCGCAGACGAAATCAGCCGCCATATTGCCGAGTTCCAGAAACGCACGGGCAAACCGGTTGTTGCTTCGATGGGCTCGTTGGCGGCGTCCGGAGGTTATTATGTGGCTGCGCCTTGCCGATGGATAGTCGCTCACGAACTTACGCTTACGGGGAGCATTGGGGTTCTCATGAACGGCTACAACTACCGCGGTCTGATGAACAAGGTTGGCGTGCGCCCGGAAGTTTACAAGAGCGGGCGGTTCAAGGACATGATGAGCCCTACACGCGCAGACGAGGAAATCCACCCGGAAGAACGCAAGATGTTGCAGACGTTGGTGGACGAGTGCTACGAAAGGTTTAAGAAAGTTGTGGCCGACGGAAGAAACAATGCCAATCGCCTTGATGATCCGGATCGGCGGACTTTGGCCTCGAATTGGGCTGAGTACGCAGACGGGCGGGTTTTTTCCGGAAAGCAGGCCTACGACCTCGGGTTTGTTGATGAACTTGGGAGTTTCAAAACCGCAGTGGCACGGGCGCTGAAACTGGCCGGTCTTGACCGTGCGAATCTTGTGCAATTCCGCCAGCCTGCAGATTTCTTCCGTCTGTTGCGGCTGTTTGGGAAAACTGAAACAAGCGCACTTAAAATCGACTGGGGCGTTGAGCTGCCGCGGCTTCAACCCGGCCGACCATATTTCCTGTTCATGCCGGGCATTCGCTGAAGGTGGCATAGCCTGCATATTCCGCAGCCTTAACAGCCTGCGAATCGGATGTCTTCACAAAGCTATATGATTATATTGGAAAATCGTTCATATTCGCGAAGATTTTCAGGCAGCGAGCTTGGTCAGTTTTTCCTTATTAATTTCCGTTGCCCTCGATAAGGCGGTTACGACGATGTGGCTCTTGGAAGAGGCAAATAGAGTGCCAGGCACTTTGTTCGCAGTGTGGACGCAAATAAAGTGCCATGCACATTGTTGCACAGACCCTGATTCCGGCTCGCTGGGACAGCGAGCCCTACCGTGCATGAACCCTTGCATGCAGGTAGGGCGCGCCGTCCTCGGCGCGCCGGGTGGGGGCTTGATCAGGGTGTTTTTCCCTGCGACGGAGTCGCAGCGGATATTTCACAGCCCGGCGTGGCAGAGGGCGCTGGTCAAGGTGCGCAGGCGCCGAGTCTCTGCCCGCCAGGCAACTTTGGTTCCGGCTACGCCGGGCTGCGAAATACGCGGGCTGGGGGCCGTTGGTTGGCGGCGGGCGATTTAAGTGCTGAGAGAACACACCTCACCATGGTCAAGTTCCTAACGCCTCTGACAGAACCGGTCGGAATCTTTTGGTTCGCACTTGTTGTGCTGGCAGTCTGGCGGTTGTGCAAGCGGCAGTACCGCCGCGCAATAACCCCGGGACTTGTTGTGTTGCTGATCTACTTGATCGGTGGGACCAACCTGCCAGCTCACCTGCTCGCAACGCTGGAACGCAATTACGCGCGCTCGAGCAGAGTCGATTCGCCGCAGGTTGATGCCGTGGTGATGCTCGGCGGACTGCTGACGGTCTCATCCAATGATCCACTCGGTTTCAACCTCTCCGACGCCGCAGACAGAGCCGTGGCCGCAGTCGAGCTGGTTCGCTCCGGAAAAGCGCGCGCGCTCGTGCTCGGCGGCGGCGTTCACGGCCGGCCCGGGCACGAAAAAGCAGAGGGTGAACTGGTAAGGCAATGGCTGCAAAAGTGGGGTCTTGCCAC
Organism: Verrucomicrobiota bacterium; assembly: GCA_029907285.1. GTDB lineage: Bacteria > Verrucomicrobiota > Verrucomicrobiia > Limisphaerales > J093 > JAAYVR01. The sequence continues at coordinate 2,673 of JARYMD010000452.1, forward strand.
AGTCCCGGTGTTTGTTCTTGGCGACTGCGCCAACACTCGAGGTGAAGCAGAGCGAACCATGGCTCTCGCGCAAGAACACGGCTGGCAGAAACTGGCCTTGGTCACCTCTGCAAGTCACATGAGACGCGCCGAGGCGGTTTTCCGGAAGCTCGGCTTGGATGTCACATGTGTGGCATGCGACTTCCAGGGAATGGCGACTTTTGAACAGCGCCCGCGCCGGTCCATTGTCCCCGGGCTGGGTGGATTTCAATACCTCGCAATTTACTCTCACGAAGTGGTTGGGTGGTGGCTTTACAAGCTGCGCGGCTGGGTTGACTGAACGTGCAAATCTCAAGGCATGGCCGATCTGTTGATCACGGATTGAAAATGTCTGCTCGCGGCTGTGCCGCGCTGAGAATGCCGCACAAGGTTCGGGGCTTCACCTGCAAATGGAGATCACTCCATCAAATTCCCCGCACCGTGAGCATTGCGATGCTCAACACAGCCAGACCGGCAATTTTGCGTCGTGGAGTTTTACGGGGCAGACGCGTGAAGCGCAGGATCAGACTTCATGATCTCGAAGAAAATGACATGAGCCCAATTCCGGAGTGGTCATTAGCTGTTCTGCACGATTACAAC
>JARYMD010000453.1 GCA_029907285.1 Verrucomicrobiota bacterium
GGCCGCGACACACTGCTTGCGCCCACCGCCATCACCATGTACCCAAGCTGTGAAAGGGTTGAATACGCCAGAATGCGTTTGATGTCGTCTTGCTGCGTCGCAATCACTGCCGCAAGCAGCGCAGTGAAAGCCCCAACCCATGCGATCAATTCCAAAGCCGCCGACCCCGGCAGGGCCAGCAGAAAAAACACCCGGCACAGCAAATACACACCCGCGGCAACCATCGTCGCAGCATGTATCAACGCGCTCACAGGTGTCGGCCCCTCCATCGCGTCGGGCAGCCACACGTGAAGTGGAAACTGCGCCGATTTGCCCAGCACACCACAAAAAACCAACAGCCCTGCCGCTGTGGCCAGCGATCCAAAAAGTTCCGGGTCGCCCGCCAATTTGCGCTCCAATTCGCCAATGTTCACCGTGCCCGTCTTGCTCCATACCAGCAGCAGCCCCAGGAAAAACCCCAAGTCACCCAGCCGGTTCAACAAAAACGCTTTCTTGCTGGCATCGGCCGCTGCAGGCCGCTGATACCAAAAGCCAATAAGCAAATAGCTAGAGACACCAACCAGCTCCCAGCCGACGAACAGAACAAGCAGATTGCCCGCAAGCACAATCAGCAGCATCGAGAACAAAAACAGGCTCAGCCCTGCGAAGTACCTCCCAAACCCGCGATCACCCCGCATGTAGCCGAGCGAGTAAACATGGATCACCAAACTCACCCACGCGACAATCAAGCCCATCGTAAGGCTCAGCGGATCAAACCGCAGCCCCACCGGCACGATCAACTCACCAACTGTCAGCCATCCCACACTGCACTGCCACGATTCTCCAAACGGCTTGCTCGTGAATGCCAGAGAACTGAGAACCGCCACGCCAGCAGCCGCACCAACCGATAACGCCCCGGCCAATCTTGGCCCACGCAAACCGAAAAGGGTGATCCCCGCTGCAGAGACCAACGGTAACAGCAGAATCCACCACACCAATTGTTCAATTGCTGGCACAGAACTGATAAATCAAAGTTTCATCCGCGCCAACTCGTCCACTGTCGGTTTCACACCGTGTCGGCAAACAGCAACTATCAAAGCCAACCCAACAGCCACTTCCGCAGCGGCAACAGAAATCACAAGCAAAGCAAGCAACTGCCCGTCCAGATCGCCCCTGAATCGAGAAAATGCCACCAACGCAAGGCTCGCCGCAGCCAGCATCATCTCAATGCACATGTAAATCACCAGCAGGTTCCGCCGAAACAAAACCCCGGCCAGCCCGATGCAAAACAACAGGCCGCTTGCCGCCAAATAGTGATTCAAACCCACACTCATTTGTCACAACTCAAAACCGCTCTCGCAAACGAATTCACTTGTCTTCCTTCCTGCCCAGAAAAACCGATCCGATCACCGCCGCCAGCAGCATCAACGCGATCAACTCGAACGCCAACAGGTGCCTGCTGACCAGCAGTTCACCAAGCGAACGCGCGCTGCCTTCGGCCAGTCCAACCTTTGTGTCCTGTCCTGCCGCAAGCAATGCGCCAGCCAACAGCGCCAAAAACACTGCAAGGCTCGCACCGCCAACAACCATGGCGAACTTCCGCAGCTTCACTCGCTCAACGCCATCCCCGCCCCACACCATGAGCACAAAAAGAAACAGCACAATAACCGCCCCGGCATAAACCAGCACCTGCACCGCAGCCAGAAAAAACGCGCCCAACAACACAAACAACCCGGCCACCGATAGAATCGTCAGAACCAAAAACATCGCGCTGGTGACCGGATTCCTGCTAATCGGATTCGCCACGACCAGAAACCCCGCCGCCAGCGTCAGAACTGCAAACACTGCAAAGACTACCGGTTCAATGCTGCCGCCAACGTTCACAGTCGATTCTTTCGATTCAAGTGTGCCCGGGCCAGACCCGGGACGCAGTAACACCAGCCCAACTAAACCCGTCACTCGGCTGGCTTCAGAAGAATGTAATCCAGCCCGAACATGTACGCCTTGACGGCCTTGTCGTTCGCGCCGACCACTGTCACCGCCAATTCGTTGCCGGTTTCCTTCAACTCAAACGTGCCGAGCTCGATTTCGCCGCTGGCCTGCACATCCGGATTGTAAAAATCAATCGGATTGCCCGCTTTCATGCCGTTGATTGCAAGCTGGTGAATTCCGTAATCCCGTGCGCGAAGAAACCTTGCAGCGACCTTGTACTTGCCGGCCTTCGGCGCGCCAAATTCAAGCGCCATCACATCACCGGGTTTCATTCCTGCATGCCACCAAAGATGACGCCCGCCGCTCAGCCCATCCCATTCTTGAGGTTCGGCCGTCCCGGCAACGCGGAGTATTTTCAATTCTTCTCCTTCGATTGCGCCTTTGACACGCGGCACGACGTACTCGGGCATTGGGCGCAGGACAACATCTTCGGCACGGATCGGCTTGAACCCGTCAGTTGCACCCGGCCGCGCATACCAATACGCCACAACGGCCATGTTCACCTTGCACTTTTCGTTCCAATGCCACAGTTCCATGTCGAATTTGAAATCCTTCGTGAACGGAATCCGGTCAAGAATGTGGAACCGGTTCACGGTTGTCCGGCCATAATTGCCCGGCCCATCGACACGTGGCTGAGCATGATACGCATGCGTGAACCGAACAGGCCAGCACCAGGCGTACCCGTAATAGTCCTCGGTCCCGGTCCCGAAATGACTCGGGAAGGTCTCGCCGTCCACGTAAATCTTTTCGTCTCCTTCACCCCACCAATCCCGCACCGGGTTGTCGATTGCGAACGCAACACCCACAAACACGCCACGGCCTCTTGCGTTCAGATAGTCCCAATCAATCATCGGCCGGGTCGGAACGTCAAATTCAGCCCGCCATTTCGCATGGAAAAGCATCATGTCGTCCGTCCATTTGCAATCTTCAACGTCAAGCTCGCCGCTGAGCGTCACTTCGTCCTTGCCAAGGTTCTCAAGTTCAATGATCGCTCGATCCCTGAAAGGCATGTACCAATGACAATACATCACGCCTTCGGCAGTCATGCCCAATGGCAGCCCGGAGTATGGGTTGATCCCAGGCGCGCTCCCAAAAAAGTCCCCCAACGGAGCCTCCACAGTGCGTTCTCCATCAAACGCAACCCTAAGCACTATGCTGCGCAGCGCCGATTCGCGGTCGCGCGCCGCAACGCGCACAACCCCACGCTTGATCGCAGCTGGCCCGTACATCTCGTGCCGCATGCTCTGCCCCGGCGCAATGGCAAGCTCGAATTCTTGTGACCCGTATTCGCCCGGGCCA
>JARYMD010000454.1 GCA_029907285.1 Verrucomicrobiota bacterium
GATCGGCCAAGGTAAACGTTCAGGTCTTCCACCACGCTGAGCGGGAGAACGATCGGCCCGGTGGCGACTCTCTGGCCGTCGCGATAGAGGCGCGGCGCTCCCGCCGGCGTATCGTACACGAGCACAAAATGCACGTCCTGACCGGTCGGCAAAGGCGTGCTGTCCAGCACGGGCTGCTCTGGACCCGTGCCTTGCTTGATTGCGAACCTGAACGTGCCGGCGCCTGACAGCGGGCAGAGGAACATGTAGCTCTGGCCCGGGTTCGCATACACGTCTTCGTTGTCGCTGCTGTTGCGGCCGAAGTCGAATATGCGCTGCCAACTGCCCCCACCGGCCCAGCGAACCCAACCTTCTATTGACACACTTGTCAAAGACGAGACAAGGCCGTTGGGCAAGTTCACGTAAGCAGGCTCGGGCACTGCATTCCATGCACCGCCTGCAAGCACAAGCCGACCAGCTCCAGTGAAGTCCGAACCGTTGCCTGGATTGCGCAATTCGCCGTGTGCCGTGCCGACAAGGTCGTTGACCACGGCAGTTCCAGGCGCTTCAGAGAAACTGTACCTGTGGATCAATGTCGCCTGCTGATGCGTTGGCGCCATTGTCACTTCAACCGTTGCGTTGGCCGTCAAACCGCCGTAGGTCGCCGTGATGATTGCAGTGCCCACTCGCAGCGGCAGAATCCGGCCGGTGTTGTCGATGCTTGCCACTGCGGGCTTGTCGGAACTGAACGTGACACCGTTGAATCCGGCCACATTTGCGTTTGTGCCTGCGTACTGGGCGGTGAGGACCGCGTTGGCGAGCGGTCCGCCGGCGTAAAGCGGTGCCGGTGGGACAAGTGTCAAAGACGTCGGTGCCAGCACGCTAACCGAAGTCGTAGCCGACAGCCCGCCGTAAGTGGCGATCAGGGAAGCTGTGCCGACTGCAACCGGGCGGAGCAATCCGCCTGCAGCCACAGTGAAGACACCTGTGTCCGTCGATTTGAGCGAAGTGCTTGAGAGGGCCGTGACATCGACGTTGGGCGTGTTCTGGAATGTTGCCAGCACAGCGGCTTGTGAACCCGCGGGATTGCCAAGCAGCAACGCAGGAGCGCCGACGATCAGGGACTGAAGCAAGCCCGGATCGCTCGGCAGATTGTCGGGACCGGCTTGTCTCCGCAGCGCAATGTCAATTTCACTGAGAGCGCCTTCATAAACGCGGAGTTCATTGATGGACCCTTGGAACGGCGGGTCATCCCACTGTGAAAGGCCGAGCCACACATTGACGTCGTTCAAAGTGCTCAGCGGGAAGTCGGCCGGCATTGTCGCAAGACGCACTCCGTTGAGCCAGAGTTCAGACACGCCGTAATCAGGAGCATATATGCAGACGATATGGCACTCGCGGTTCTTGGGCATGGCGCTTGTGCCGGCCAGAGCGTAGCCGGTGGTTCCATTCCATGCGTCGAACCGGAACACACCGCCGCCTGAACGGGGGCTGAGCCAGAACGACGATGTGCCACCACCCGAGTTGTGCGGGTTGTCACCCTTTGTGCTGCTGCCGATGTCGAAGATGCGCGACCACGAGGAATCGGCGGGTTCCGTCCATGTGGCCCAAACCTCGATTGTGAGGTTTGTTCTACTGGAAATAAGGTAGTCAGGCAGGTCTATGTACGGACTCGCCGTGTAACTGGCGCCGCCCGGGAAAACCGCCTGCCCGGTGCCCAATCCAATAGTGCGCGTGCCAGACTGGTCCGGGTAACACATTCCGTTCTGCCCGCTTACGGAATCAACAATTTCGGTCGAACCCGCCGGCTCGTTGAAGCTGTACCGGTTCACCAGCGTCGCCGGCGCGGGGACCACGGTCACCTCTGCCGTTGCTGTCTTGCCGTCAATTGCAGCCGTGATGGTGGTGGTGCCGGGGGAACGGGCGATCATCACCTTGTTGGCTGCCACCTCGACAACGCCGGGTTTCGAAGAGCTGAGTGTCACATCAGCCAATCCCAGCACGATTTCGCCCACTTTGGTGTACGTGGCTTTCAAAGTCGGCGTGAGCCGGGCGCCGACGCGATACTGCGGCAACAGGCTGATGCTCAGGCCGGTCAATGTCCCGGGTGAGTAATCCGGTGTGTCGGGGCCGGAAGCATAACTGGCGGCGACCTCCGCCGAATTCAGCGCCGAGTTGTGAACGCGGAACTCGTCAATGCTCCCTACCATGTACGGGTCCGCCGAGTAAAGCGATCGTCCGAGAAAACACGATGTGGCGTCCACTGCAGACAACGGGATTGTGATGTTGGGGTTGCTGGAGACGAGCACGCCGTTGATGTACAGGGCGCCCCAGTTTCTCGCCGGGTCCAGCACACCCACAATATGCAGCGCGCTGCCATCGTCGGTCAGCGTCGGCGTGGTTACCATTTCCTCATGGTTGTAACCCGGGTCCGCATCCGAAATGACAAGGCGGCTGTCGGGTGTGCCGGAACGCGGCGCGAAAAATATGTAGTTGCGGCCGTTGGCGCCGCTGATCGCCCCGAAATCGAAGAGCCGAGTCCATGCGCCGTTGTTGTGCATTGTCGCCCATGCCTCGAAGCTCACAGCGGTGTACCCGCTTATGAGTCCGCCCGGCAAGTTCACGTGTGTTCCCGCCGTCCCGTCGAGTGAGACGGCGCCGAATTCAACCACGGCGTTCCCCTGCAATGTGCCGTGGGCGGTGCCCACCGAATCGCTCGCGTCCGAAGTGAAGGTGTATCTATGCGTCAATTCGGCTCGAGCGGCGGTGATTTGGGTTGCAACAACTGCGAGGGCTGCAAGCGCCCCGCACAGGACCCTGGCCTGAACGATCTTGGTTGGCTTCATACAAGCAAACAATCATCGATATTCTCATGTTTCCGTTCGGACTGAGCAACGCCAGTTTGCGAAAAAAAATCACCAGTTTGCGCATTGTCGAAGCGAATCCCAAATCTGAAGGGATGCCGATATGGGGACAGACACGTGGTTGGCTTGGAACGCCGCAGACGGCCCGTTGGCGCAGGCGCAAAGTGCTGGGGCACCACAGTCAGGACCGGAAAGCTTTCAGTTTTCCGCGTAAACGCGGAACTCTAACGGCGATGGGTTATTTCCGGGCATTGGGCGTTGCCGCGCCCGCGGCCGTCAGCGACCTGCGTTTAGGCGGCTTTCAAACGAGCATTCATCGAGCAGTAATACCTCTGAACGTTGCACGTTGAGCGTT
>JARYMD010000455.1 GCA_029907285.1 Verrucomicrobiota bacterium
GTCCTTCGACGTCGTCGGCTACAGGCGACTATTTCTGTGACTGTAGCTGCGGACGTTAGTCCGCGGAGGTCTTTCGGTTCAGAAGCAAGTTTGCCGCCGACTCACGTCGGCAGCTACGTCGGCTTCAGACATTCAGAGATAGAGTGCCTGTCACCTTTTGTAGTATTCCCTATACCATGCCACGAACTTCGGCACGCCTTCCTCGATCGATGTTGTCGGCCTGAACCCGGTGTCGCGCGTCAGATCGTCAATGTCGGCAAACGTCGCCGGGACATCACCCGGCTGCATCGGCAACAGACGCCGTTCCGCTCGTTTGCCGAGAGCGCGCTCGAGTATGTCAATCAAATGAAGGAGTTCGACCGGCCGGTGATTGCCGATGTTGTAAATCTTGTATGGCGCACGGCTTGTGCCGGGGTCGGGTTTGCCGCCGTCCCAGCCGGGATTGCCCGCGGGCACACGATCGATCACCCGGACAACGCCTTCGACGATGTCATCGACGTACGTGAAATCGCGCTGCATTCGCCCGTGGTTATAGACATCGATCGGCTGTCCTTCGAGGATCGCCCGGGTGAACTTGAACAGCGCCATGTCAGGACGCCCCCACGGACCATACACGGTGAAGAACCGCAACCCGGTGGTTGGCAGGCTGTAAAGGTGGCTGTAAGTATGCGCCATCAACTCGTTGGCTTTCTTTGTGGCCGCGTACAGGCTGACCGGGTGATCCACGTTGTCGTGCACGGAGAAAGGCAGCTTTGTGTTGGCGCCGTACACCGAACTGGATGACGCGTAAACGAGGTGCTCGATGGCGTGTTTGCGGCAGCCCTCGAGAATGTTCATGAAACCCACCAGATTGGCCTCAACGTATGCATGCGGGTTCACAAGGGAATATCGCACGCCGGCCTGAGCCGCAAGATGCGCAACGCGATCGAACTTTTCCTCTGCGAACAGGCGGTCGATCGCCGGCCTGTCGGCCACATCGAGTTTGACGAACTTGATGCCTGCCCGGCTGTCCAGCAGCGCAAGGCGCGCGCGCTTGAGCGACACGTCATAGTAATCGTTAAGATTATCGACGCCGACGACAGTGTCGCCCCTGTCGAGCAAACGCCGGGCCAGGTGGAACCCGATGAAACCTGCTGCGCCTGTAACGAGAATTCTCATGTTTTGCTGCCGAGGATTGCACCGAGGAAAGCTTCAAAATCTTCGAGATAATCATCAAGTATTCTGGACAAAATTGGGAGTTGGATTTGCTGGTAACTGTGCACTGCTATGTTTCGGAATCCGACCATGGCCTGCATTCGCCGCGACAGTTCTGAAGTGATCACCCCGGCTTGTTCGAGCATTGCGAATGCATCCCGTGAGGCTTGTGGAATGCCAAGGCGCCGTTCCGCCACTTCGTGCATTGCAAGGTCGATGGCCGCTTCGCAGGTGCGCAGCAGGTTGAGCACGATTGCGTCCTGTTTCGTCCGATTCTCGAGATTCGCCCCCTGCCCTCCGTACGCATCGCGAATGCGCTCGAGGCATCGGCGGATAATATCCGCTTTGTTGAGCTGGGTGTCCTCAGGCATGGTTATTGTATTCGTCAGCGATTGCGCGAAGGACCGGGTTCGTTCCTCATTCAAGCGCGCGTAGTTACTGAGAGTGTACATTTCAAACTCGCTGATCTCATTGGGGCGCACGCGTGCTATACAACGACCCGTTCGGATAACCTCTTTCCTCATCACAGTGCTGGCGCGACGCAGGTCAAGCAGTTCAACCTCGAGACCAAGCAACGATGAGAGTTCCTGGCTGGCAAGGTAAACCTCCCAGACATCGCATGGCTGCGATGACAGGAAAGCCACGTCAAGATCGCTTTGCGGCCCGGATGTGCCCTGGGCGCGCGAGCCAAAAACATAAACTGCAGCAGGGTCGAATCGACCAAGAGCGCGCAAGAGAACCCCGAGCTGATCGTTGTTCAGACGCAACAACTCGAGCATGTCATTCGTTTGGTCGAGTTTGGCCGGCATTTGCCCGTTTTTGGGTTCTTCCATTGGGAATGAAAGCGTTGGAGCACGAGTCAAAGCCTGTCAAGCTTTCCACAACTGGCCGGGCTTTGTTTTGACAGCGGCCATGACGTTGCGCGTATCGACGATGCATGGCGCCCACTCGGCAAGCTCCTCGTAGTTTATGGCCCTGTGGTGGGTCGCGATCAGAACCACATCGAATGACGCGATTGTCTGGCGATCCCATGAGACAGACCGTGTCCCTACCCAATGCGAGTGCTCGCGGCTTGGCCGGATGACCGGGATGTGGGGATCGTAATAGGCCACCTCGGCGCCGCCTTCCTTCAAAAGGTCCATGAGAATGTAGCTGGGCGACTCGCGGTCGTCGTCCACATTTGGCTTGTAAGCAAGGCCGAGAACCAGCACACGGCTGCCGTTAAGCGCCCGGCGTCGGGCATTCAACGCTTCGATGACGCGGCTGACGACGTACTTGGGCATCGAGGTGTTGATTTCGCCTGCGAGTTCAATGAACCGGGTGTGTTGACCATACTCGCGCGCTTTCCACGTGAGGTAAAACGGGTCTATCGGTATGCAGTGCCCACCCAGGCCCGGCCCCGGATAAAAGGCCATAAACCCGAACGGCTTCGTCTTCGCAGCTTCAATCACCTCCCAAATGTCAATCCCCATCGCGCCATAGACAAGCTTGAGTTCATTCACAAGCGCGATGTTAACGCTCCGAAAGATGTTCTCCAGCAGCTTGGTCGCTTCCGCAGTGCGACAGGATGAGACAGGCACAATCCGTTGTATCGCCCGGCCGTAGAGTTGCTTTGCTCGCTCGAGGCATGCAGGGGTAAACCCGCCGATGACCTTCGGAATGCGCGCCACTTCGCTTTGCGGATTGCCGGGGTCCTCGCGTTCCAGACTGAACGCAAGATGGAAATCTTTCCCGGCTTTCAACCCGGAACCCGATTCCAGAACGTTGCGGAGGTCCTCGTCGGTCGTCCCCGGATATGTCGTCGATTCGAGAACGACCAAAGTTCCGCGCTGCAGGTGCGGTGCAATGGCGCGTCCAGTGGAAAGAATATACGAAATATCAGGTTCGCGGTTCCGATTCAAAGGAGTCGGAACAGAATGTCGCTTAGATTAGGCCCTTGATTTTCGCGGGTTGTTTTTCCAGTAACGGTTGCGGTGCGGGATTTCTCTGAA
>JARYMD010000456.1 GCA_029907285.1 Verrucomicrobiota bacterium
CGACGGAGTCGCAGGGCATATTTCCCAGCCCGGCGTGGCTGAAGGTCCGGGGGTGCAAGAGCCGGGGCGTTGGCCGTTGGGCGACTTTGGTTCCGGCTGCGCCGGGCTGGGAAATATGCGGGCTATGGCAGGAAATACACTTCTTTCGTGTCCGCCCAGATTTTTCCTTTCGCGGCTGCCTGTGGCAGAGGGGATTGGCATGGGTCGGTCTCCTTCCACCATCGCTGGGTTTCCGGGTCTTCAGCCATCTTTTTCATGTCCGCCTCGAAGTCGTTGCCTGTGTATTCGAGGTATGCGAACAAGTAGAGTTTCCCGTCGATCTCACATTCATGGATTGAGAAGTTCCGGATGTGGCATTTCTTGATCATCCTGTTCACGCCCGGCCATGGGTTTGCATGGAGTTGCCGGTAGTAATCAGCTTTCTCGGGTTTGAGGCCCGTGACCCATGCGTAACGTTGCGGTTGTTTTCCAATCGTGCTGCAGCCGGCCAGCAGAATGATCGCCAGAATATACGCGTACTTTTTCATAACCAGCTCTGTTCAACAGCTCTGTTCAACGGCCGTGTTCAACGGAACGTGATGTACAACGTGACAAACACAAGAAAAACCAGCGCTGACATGACCCGGTAATCTGACAGGCCCGACCCGCACTTGGCGCGCAGCGGCTCATGCCATTGTTGCCAGACAAGTGGTTCCGCCTCGGGCTTGAGCGGTTCGGGGAACACAAACGCGGTGATCACCATCACACCCATGCACAGCACCAGCAAAATGAACGCTATGAGCATGAAATCGCCCCGATAAATCTCGTACCAGTCGATGACGAATGCGACCAGTCCCATCGCCATCCCTGCCACGAGCGTGATGAAAGCGGACGTGGCCGATGCGCGTCGCCAAAACACGCCCAGCAGGAACACCGCAGTGATGGGCGGTGCAACGTATGAAATGAGCTTGTTGATGCCTTCGAATATTGTGGTGTAATGGCCGAAGATCGGCGAAGCCACAATGGCGAGCATTGTTCCCAAAACAGTCGTTCCCTTCCCGATGGTTACAAGCGAATGCTCGCCGAGATTGGGGATGTGTCTCTTGAAGAGGTCATACGCGACGAGCGTGGCGGTCGAGTTTAGCGCCGCCGAACATGTCTGCATCGCCGCGGCGAGCATCGCAGCAGCCACAAGACCCTTGAGTCCGATCGGCAGCATGTGCGTGATGAGGAATGTGTAAGTGTCGGCCGCGGTCTGCGGAGCCGCCCCCGCGAAGAATCCCTTCTGGACAAGAGCAACGCAGATCACACCTGGCAGCACAAAAAAGAACACCGGCCAGATTTTCAAAAAAGCGCAGAAGAGCGGCCCGAGCCGTGCATTCTTCTCGTCTCTTGCGGCGAGCACGCGTTGAACAATCGTCTGATCACAACACCAGTACCAGATGCCAAGCACAGGATAGCCAAGCAAAATTGAATACCATGCAAGACCGGACGGGTCGCCGGCTGAGCGCGCCATGTGAAGGAAATTGGCTGTTCCCCACGTGACCTTGCTTCCGGCGACATCAGACAGCGGGTGTGGATGTGACGCCAAAGTTTGCGCGAGCTGTGCCCAACCGCCTATGCGTGTGTATCCAACCACTGTTATCACGATCGCGCCGACGAGCAGCAGGATCGTCTGAACGCTTTCTGTCCAAACTACCGCCAGCAATCCTCCCAGCATCGTGTATATGCCGGTCAACACCCCAAGGCCGACTATGAAAAGCATCAGGGCGTCCACACCCATGATTGTCGCGCCCGGCGCCAGACCAAGGATGCCGCGCAGCACCCACGCAGCCGTGTACAAAGCCACGCCCATGTGGATCACAATTGCCGAAAACAAAGAAACAACGGCCAGCACATCGCGGGACCGGCGATCGAACCGGCGTTCCAGAAAATCAGGAAGGGTCGCAACTCGCGAACGAAGATAAAGCGGCGCAAAAAACAGGGACAGCAGAATGAGCGTAAACCCCGCCATCCACTCGAAATTGCCGAAAACCAGGCCGAACTTGTAGCCGGTCTCGGCAAGGCTGACCAAATGGACCGTCGAAATGTTTGCAGCGAACATCGCAAGGCCGATGACCGGCCATGTAAGCGTGTTGCCCGCAAGGAAGTAGTGTCCCCCTTCGCCGCCACGCTCGCTCTTGCGCCGCACAAAACCAGCCGCCACACCGAGACCGACCACGCCCAGCAGGTACAAAGCTATGATTGCCCAGTCAAACAAGCTCATCGGCGCTTGCATAGCGGTTCATTATTCGGACAGTTCCATTCTCGAGCCCCGAGTTTCCAGCGGCGTCAGGGACGTTCAGCCCGGACTTGCGCGCTGCGGCAGGCGCCGATGTTTGTTCAAATTATTGCTCCAGTCACTCAAAAACCCGCATGCGACGTCGCCGAGGCGCCGACTCTGTGCCGCTCAGGCAACTTTGGTTCCGGCTGCGCCGGGCTGCAGACTGCGCACTTTATTGCGCTGCGAGGAAGGGGCGCACGGCTTCGCGCCACAGCGCGTATCCCGTTGCGTTCATGTGCAGCCTGTCAGAAACGAACAACTCGGGCCTCGGCCGGCCATCCGAACCCAGCATGCGTGGGAAAACATCGACGAAATCAATTCGATGTCGCCGGCAATAATCGGCGATGAGCGCGTTTGCCTTTCTGACTTTGTGCACTTGTGCCCAGCGGGCCGGATTTGGTGCGATCGAGATGTAACTGATCCGCGTCTTTGGGGAGTGCGACCTTATTTTGCGCACCAAGGCGACGAAATCGCCAAACACGATTTCGGGGCTTTTGCCGGCGTTAATGTCGTTGCCGCCGGCGTAAATCACCACTTGCGACGGGCGGTACGGTGTGATTATCCGGTCGGCGTAATGAGCAACATCAGCCAGTTGGCACCCGCCGAAGCCGCGGTTTAGCACCAAGTGCTCGGGGAAATCCAGCTCGAGAGTTTTCCAGAGCCGGATGCTGGAACTGCCGGTGAACACAATCGCGCCCGGGGGTGGCGGAGCGATCCTGTCGGTTTTTTCGAAGCTGGCAATGTCTTTTTCCCAGACTGAAGAATCGTGAGCGGCGAGCGAGTTTGGATAATGTGTGTGTTGGCATCCAACGGCGCCCACCAACATCAGCCCCCACAGCCATGTTCTTTGTCCAAGCCCGGTCATAACTT
>JARYMD010000457.1 GCA_029907285.1 Verrucomicrobiota bacterium
CCCGGCGTGGCTGAAGGTCCGGGGGTGCAAGAGCCGGGGCGTTGCCCGTTGGGCGACTTTGGTTCCGGCTACGCCGGGCTGGGAAATATGCGGGCTAACGCTTCGGCACCGAAATCACCACAAACCACGCGTCAGCGTAATTGTCCTTGTCATCCCCAGCCAGGACGGCCAGCTCCCCCTTCTCGAGTGCCCTGACAGACTGGCGAACCGTTTTGGTCCACCTGCCCTCGCCGAAAAGCTTGATCTGGAGGGTGGAGTCGTCGATCCGCTTCAACTCAATTTCACATTTCGAGCTCAGTTTGAGCCGCTTTTCATCGTCCTGACCGGCAATGACAAACTTTTGCTCGTGGATGAGGAAATAGTTCTTCCACTTGAATACGCGCGCCAACTTGTTCTTGAACTGCGGCTCGAGCGGCTGGTACTTGGAGCCGGCGGGCGGGGCGCCATCAGTCCCCCACACCAATTGCACTTGCATGTGCAAGTCGCCTGCCATGCAAACCGGCAACACAGAAAGGCAAACCGTAATCAGCACCGCCAGTGCGCTCACCCGGAAAAACCAGGAAGCGCGCCCTGGCAAGCAAACGACTGAACCGAACTGGCTTTTGGCAGTTATCATTTGGGTTTCTGCGCCGGTATCTTGGGCATTCTCCAAAGCCATCGCAAACTTTCTCATTGTTCAACAATCTTGTCTTCAGCAGCTTCAGACCCCGTTGGTGAGGATCCCTTTCCAGAACGGCAAGGCGCAACACAACTGCATACCCGTAACGCACCCTGTCCACCCAAAGAAACCACCAGGCTGCGACCGCACCACACTGCGTCAATGTGTGTTGACCCAAACAATTGTCATTCCCTCCGCTTCAGATCGAAAAGTGATGGACCCGACGTCGTTGAGCGGGCTTTCGATTTCTGCCCCGGCGATCCATGGCTGCTGACGGGACTGATGCAACATCGGCAGAACAAGCAGCAACACCAGCGCAGCAACAATCCCCGCCGGCGCAAACCAGCGCACCATCAAACCCACCCAAGGACGATTCAATACCGCCGGTTTGGCAGTCTCAGTCGCCCGAATGGCGCGTTCGATCTTCGCCCAGTAGAACTCCCGTGACTCGGGAACCGCGCGTTCGAGTTCGCCCTGTGCAAGAGCACTCTTCGTCCACCGTAACTCGGCAAAAAGAGCACGCGCTTCGCCGTCCTGCGCGATCAGCCGCTCGACAGATTCGGCCTCTGACCCCGCCAGTTCGCCGTCCAACCACGCTTGAATCTTTATGACGTCTTCCTGTTTCATTGTTGACGCTCCTGCTGCAGGTCGGCCAACAACGCCGCAAGCCGCCGCCTTGCATAAAAGAGGCGCGACATCACGGTCCCGATTGAACACCCCATTTTTTTTGCGATTTCTTTATACTCAAGCCCTTCAAATTCATGCAGTACCAGAACCGTCCTGTGGGCGTGGGTGAGCTTGCCCATGGCATCGTCTATCCGTCGGCGCAGCTCTTCCCGCGTCAGCCCTTCGGTCGGGTCCACGGTCACTATTGGCATTTGACGCTCGACGCCGCCGGTTTCTTCATCAAGTTGCTCAATTGAAAGCGAAACAGGGTGTTTCTGCTTCCGCAGATGGTCCAGACAGAGGTTGATCACAATGCGAGTCATCCATGTCAGAAAACTCGATCCTCCTTTGAACTGTCCCAGCTTCTGCCACGCCTTGACCCAGGCCTCCTGCGAAAGATCAATTGCTTCTTCCTCGTTTCTGACCATGCTGAATGCCCGGGCGTACAACTTGTCCCGGTGCCGATCCACAAGCTCCTCAAAAGCCGCCATGTCACCCTGCTTGGCTGCCCGAACAAGGGAATCGTCATCTCTCGCCGCGTAATCGTCTTTCTGGGGCATAGTGGCCGACTTTTGTTCGGGTCGTTCCGAAATGACTTCGCGCGCCGCGTTCCGGAAGCCTCTCGCACGTCAAAAACCCTGCACACCGCCAACCCGGAAATCTCACCGCCTGACCGGACCAAAACAGCCAAAGCTTCATTCCGGTGAAATTTCCGGGCTAAAGCTTGCCCTTTGTGCTCGGCAAGCGGCGTCCAAGCCGTTTGTCTCGCTGACACGCAAAATCAACCGCACGCGCAAATGCCTTGAAAACCGCTTCCACAATATGATGCGGCTCCTGCCCATACAACAACTCAACATGCAACGCACACCGAGCCTCATTCGCAAACGCCTGAAAAAACTCCCGCGCAAGCCCAAACCTGAACGCGGACGAAGCATCCTGCGTCCGCTCCAACCTGCATACCTTGAACGGCAATGCGTCCATCCCACGCCAGATCAAACAAGGACGACCGCTGAAGTCCACCACACACCGAACAAGACACTCGTCCATTGGCACATATGCCTCCGCAGTGAACGGGTTCCCCGGATGAAACCCGGCGCCATACCTGCGTATCCCCCGCTTCTCACCCAATGCCATGGCCATCGCCTGCCCAAGAACAAGACCGCAATCCTCAACAGTGTGATGCGCATCCACTTCAATGTCGCCTTCGCACTTGAGTTCAAGGTCCACCATCGCGTGCTTGGCCCACAGTTCAAGCATGTGATCCAGAAACGGCACTCCCGTGACCACCGAAGATCGACCGCGACCGTCAATATTCAGGCGAGCCTTGATCCGTGTTTCGGAAGTCACCCTCTCAATTCTGGCCCGGCGCGGTTTCATCGACATCAATTAGAACTTTGCGCGCCCAGCATGACAATCTCCAATCCGCCGACACATTTCATTGGTTGATCCCCGCCAGATACCGCTCGGCATCAATCGCCGCCATGCAACCCATTCCAGCAGCCGTCACCGCCTGCCGATATTCATGGTCCGAGCAATCCCCAGCCACAAAAACACCCCGCACGCTGGTTTCCGATCCCCGCTTTCGAACAATGTAACCGTTGGCGTCCATTTCCAGTTTCCCCGCAAATACTCCGGTGTTCGGCACGTGCCCAATCGCAATGAACACGCCCGCACACTCAAGATCAGTCTCGGCGCCGCTTTTCACGTTTCTAAGCCGCACTCCGGTCACCTTCCCAAGAACAACATCCTTGATCTCCACAACCACCGAATCCCATATGGGTTTAATCTTGGGATGCTCAAGCACCCGCCCGGCCATTATCTTCGATGCCCGAAGTTCATTCCGCC
>JARYMD010000458.1 GCA_029907285.1 Verrucomicrobiota bacterium
GTTTGCGGGCCACGCCGCAATCAGGACGCAAAACCCAAACTGCGAGCCTGTCACCTTATCCAGCTCACTCCCAAAGGCCGTAAAATTGTGACCGCCTTACTAGCAGCCAGAGAAGCAGATACAGAGAAACTGAGCAAACTCGCGGCGTGAAAATCTTCGCAAATATGAATGATTCTTCAATATAACAGTGTAGCCTTCTGAAGAGACACGCACTTCAAACAGTATTCAGGCTGCGAAATATGCGGGCTACGGGGCTTGTGAGCTTGTCGGATGCGGCTTGCTACAAAGATGCCACCCCTACTGGGCTTGTGGTGAAGTACAAACCAGCGCGGCCAGTTCAAGCCGTGCGCATTGTCAACCCGCGGCCCCGGTTGGACGTTGAGCGTTCCTTTCAGTTGACCGGATGGGGCATCTGTTTGGGAACGTTAAACGTGCAACGCTCAACGTTCAACGCACAAAGTCTTATTGCTCAATGAGTGCTCAATTCAAGTCCGCCTAAGGCGGGACGCTGACGGCCGCGGCCGTCGCATCGCCCAAAGTACACGACAACCAATCGCTGTCAGAGCTGTTCCGCGTTTGCGCGGAAATGTCGGAAGTTTCTGGCCCAATTCCGGCTCGGAGCGCTTTGCGCGGACGCGCAAGGGTGGGGGCCGCGAGCCCTACCGCCGAAGTCGGCGAATCGATGCGCGTTTGCAGAGAACGAAGAATCCAAGGCACACAGCCGTGGCGAATGCGACCTCTTGCGGTTCAGGAACAGGAATGAAACCTGAACTCCAACTGCCCGATCCTATCGTCCCCGTAAGCGAATTTCCGCCTGCGATGTCGCAGTTTAGCGCGTTATGGTCGTTCGCACTGAGGATGCTTGCGAACTGCACTTTCCACGTTTGTGAGTTCGGATCGAGCCTGCTCTGAACGACCGAATTATTCGGCACCGTGGAAAGAAAACTCTTGGACGCTGCGAAATCGATGAACATCGTCTGCTGGCCTCCGACCGAGCCTGCCTCGGTGATTGTCCTGATGAAGCCATGCGCTTGGTACGAATAATTTCCTGGATTCGACCCGGTTCCGTCAAAATCGCCCAGTGCCTTCTGTCCGCTTTTCCCGTCGTTGTCATCCATTCGTATGCTGTTCCAAGTGGAATAAGAACCGTTCGGCAAGAACGTCAGCTCCAAACCGTGCCGGGTGTAATCGCCGCCGTTTAGATCGAAAGTGAAGCCCCAGTCAGGCAGATCGTCTGTGTCATTGTTGATCAGCACGTGCACCACACCGTTCATGTCGGTTTTCGTGGGAGTCCCGGAGCCTGAATAACCGACCCGAACTCTGAAGAAGACGTAACTCGAGTTGGCCGCCCAGTAGCCGCCGGAGTTCGAGGAATCGCCAACGAAATCCAGCGCTGGTGTGCCGACATCGCCGCGGGCGTCATTCACTCCTTCCAAAGGGTTCCATGCTGTTGGCCAACCATTGAAAATGTGGGCTGGCTCTTCTGTTCCGTCTGGATACCATTGGTAAACGACGCCAAGCGATGTTTCAAAAGCGCAAAAGAGACTGGTAATCGCCAATAACCGCGCACTGCAGTGCAACGTTCTGCACCCAAGACTCCAGATCGATCTCATGAGCCGACTCTAAGGCACGCTCTTGCAGAGTGTCAATTTGGCAGTCTGCCTCAAGTTAAACCCAGTGTTACCGCTGTCTCAGCCGCTCTGAAGAACGCCTCGATGTTCTCCATCGGCGTGCGGGGCGGAATGTCGCATCCCGATGAAAGCACGAAATTATTGTGCCCAGAAGCCGCAGCAAGCAGCCGTTTCACTTCGGCTTCGACCTCAGCCGGTGTACGCCTGTAAAAAACATTCGTGGGATCCAAATTGCCACTGATTACAATGTTCGGTGGAACTCGATCCAAAGCAGCGCCAATGTCCATTGGCGCGCCGAAATGAAATGCTTTTGCGCCTGATCCGATGGCCGCCTCGAGGTGCACAAGTTTCACCGAACAACTGTGATAAACCAGCGTGAATCTCGAGTCGTCCACACCATCGACGATTCGCCTGACCCAAACGGAAGAAAAATCGCGCAGCGCTCTCGGAGACAACAATCCCGCGGTCGGCTCTGCCATGATCACGCCGTCCGCGCCTGCGGCCTTGAAAGCGGCCGCATACGCGGCAAGGAATTCGGTGCTTTTCTCAAGCAAAACGTTCGCCAGGTTGGCGTTCTCGATCGTCAACTGGAGTGTTTCACTCACGCCATAAAGCCGCGCGGCAAGTGAGAACGGGCCGATCATCCCCCCAAGAATCACGGCGTCTTTCCCAGCGTCTCGCAACAGTCGGACAACTTCGAGGTACACGCCTGTGCGGCAAGCGCCCGGCTCCGGCACTCCCAACTCGCGCACCTGCTTGGCATCTGTGACAACCCGGCCCGGGACGGCGGGCACTTCCCAATCCGATATCACCGCTTTGCCGCCGAATGCCTCGACCTCCGCGCTCAAATCCATCGCGGCCAAGAGCACCTGGGTGTTGAACCGCTCGTGCAGCGCCAACTGAGCTGAGGCTTGTTTGACGGGGTCCGTAACAACATCGCGCACCGTGGCATTTACAAGCCGCGTTCCCGGGTACGTGAGAATCGGCATGGCCAGCAGCTTGTCGCGCCCTGATAGAATACTGGTGAAACGACTCATTGTTCAGTGAATGGTCCGAAAAGACTGGCGAGCGTATTGGAAATGGTCCCAATGTTCAGGTTTTGGATTTCAGAACGAGCATGCCCCACAAATTCAGCTTCGGCAGGACCACACGTCCGTTTTCGATTTTCAACGGTTCTTCGCGGCCGCCAAACGGCGCCCACGAAACCGTGCATTGCGGTGAAATCCCAAGTCTGCCCAGATCGATGTTTAGTCTTACCGAGCTAATTTCACGGACGTTGTCCGAAGCGGGGTCATAATCGTAATTCAAAACGTGGACCACAGCCTGTCCGGCTCGCGCGCGTGGCAAGACCCGAACCGGCGCTGTTGATTCCACACGCACAGCGGGTTGTACTGCTGAAGTGGCGTGGGTCACATCGGCAACAATGAATTTGTCTTTCGAATGCGCCTCAAGAAGCTTCCTGTCCGTGTCGAGCAGGGCCGGCCGATCCACCATCAGCAGCACTTTCTCACGCTGGATGTCTTCCGGT
>JARYMD010000459.1 GCA_029907285.1 Verrucomicrobiota bacterium
TCTTCGCCGTGCTCGGCATGTGGCATTACGGCGTGTCCGGCAACCTCATGAGCCTCGGCGCAATCGACTTCGGACTCATCATCGACGGCGCAGTTGTCATGGTTGAAAACATAGTGCGCCGCCTCGGCGAACGGCAGCATGAGCTTGGCCGCCCGCTCAAACCACTCGAACGCCTCGAAACAGTCGCAGCAGCAAGCAAGCAGGTGGCAAACCCGATGTTTTTCGGGGTTCTGATAATCACCATGGTCTATGTTCCCATACTCGCCCTCACCGGGATCGAAGGGAAAATGTTCCACCCCATGGCAATCACGGTAATGTTGGCGCTCGGAGGAGCGCTCGCAATGTCACTCACGCTCATGCCCGTTCTTTGCTCATATGTTCTGCGCGGGCGTGTCAGTGAAAAGGACAACTTCCTCGTTCAATTGATTAAGAAGGCATACGCGCCGTCGCTCGATCTGGCCCTCGCAAAGCCGCTGCTGCTCGCCCTCAGCACCATGATTTGGGTCGGCATTTCAGCTTACGCATTCACACGCCTCGGCGCCGAGTTCGTGCCAAAGCTCGATGAAGGATCGCACACTGTGATGGTTTATCGCACAAACAGCATGAACCTCGACGCTTCGCTTGCGATGGAAATCGCGACGGAACAAATCCTTCTGAAGATACCCGAGGTTGACCGCGTTTTCTGTCGCCTCGGCACCAGCGAGGTCGCCACAGACCCAATGCCGCCCAGTCAAAACGACCTCTACATTTTCTACAAGCCAAAGTCCCAGTGGCGGAGAATCAACGGCAAGCCCATCCCCAAAGCCGAACTGGCCGAGTTGATCGAATCGGAAGTGAAATCAAAGTTGCCCGACCAGACAATGCTTTTCGCTCAGCCGATCGAGATGCGTTTCAACGAGCTGCTCGAAGGCGTACGCAGCGACTTGTCCGTCAAGGTAATCGGCCACGATTACGGTGAAATGGAACAATTGGCGGCAAAAATAAAGGGCATTCTCGAACAGGTGCCCGGCGCCGCAGAGGTCGAGTTCGAGGCGCAAGGCCGTTCGCCCGCACTCGAGCTGGTCGTCAACCGCGATGCATTGAGGCGTTACAACCTGCACGTCTCCGCCATAAACAAGGCAATCGCAACCGCACTCGCAGGCCAAACCGTCGGCCTGGTCTATGAAGCCGATCGACGCCACGAAATCGTGGTGCGGCTGCCAGGTGAATTGCGTGATCGAATCGACCAAATCAGGCAGCTTCCGGTGCGCGTGGGTGAACACGGCCTCCTGCCACTGGAAAAACTGGTCGAGTTCAGAGAAACCTCAAGCGTCGAACCCATAATCCGCGACGACGGCCACAGGCGAGTCGCAATCATGGTCAACCTCAAAGGACGCGACGTTGAAGGGTACGTCCAGGAAGCGCGGTCAAGAATCAAATCCGAAGTCAACCTGCCGCCCGGTTACAGCATCGAGTTCGGCGGACAGTTCAAAAACCTCCAGGAAGCACGGCTCCGCCTGATTGTTGTCGTGCCAGCCGCGCTGGTCTTGATTTTCATCCTGATCTTCATCGCCTTCGGCAGCCTGCGGCAGGCATTTCTCATCTACACTGGCATTCCTCTGGCAATCACCGGCGGCGTGATTGCTCTCTGGCTTCGCGGCTTGCCCTTCAGCATCACCGCTGCAGTAGGATTCATCGCCCTCAGCGGCGTGGCCGTGCTGAACGGCGTCGTCCTGATCAGTTACTTCAACGAACTCCGTGAACGCGGATTTAATCGCGATGATGTTGTGCGGCAGGGCGCAATCACACGGCTCCGCCCCGTCCTGATGACCGCGTTTGTCGCAAGCCTTGGTTTTGTTCCAATGGCAATTGCCACCGGCCCCGGCGCCGAAGTTCAACGCCCCCTTGCAACAGTGGTCATCGGCGGCATACTTAGTTCGACTTTCCTCACCCTCGTCATACTTCCGGTGCTGTACCACTGGTTCGGCACCCCCAAATCCGATTTGACCGTCAGCCAAGCTTCGCTTGAATCATAACAGCGCTGTGGCATGTTCCCTGATCATGGGAAACACGGACACGGCCAAATCCACAGTTCCTCCCGTAGCGCCTGCGAAGTGGCGATCGGCCATTGCATTGGCAGGTTGGTTGATTCTCTGCTTTGCTGCGGCAGCCATCGGCAGTCTCTTCATGCCGGGCGACTGGTACGCTCAACTCAAGAAACCTTTATGGAATCCGCCCTCATGGATTTTTGGACCGGTTTGGACCGCTCTTTACATTCTGATGGCAATCGCAGCGTGGCTTGTCTGGATGCGCGGGGGATTTCCAGCCCAAACGAAACCGCTTGTGGCATTCGCAGTGCAATTGGGTTTCAACGCGATCTGGTCCCCGCTCTTCTTTGGATTGCGCAGCCCCGGCCTGGCATTTGCGGATATCCTTTTCCTCTGGGTAGCGCTGTTGATCACCATCCGCTCCTTTTGGAAAACGCGCCCAGTCGCCGGCGCGCTCCTAATACCATATGCTGCGTGGGCTTCTTTCGCAGCAGCACTCAACTACACCATTTGGCAGCTCAACCGGTGACTTGACCGGATTGCAATGCTTGCTGTCCCCTGACTTCTGACTCCAGGCCCCTATCCCCGCCTGCCTTCTGCGGCCCTTGCCCCGCCATTCCTGCCCAATGATCGTTATCTGTCGTATTGCCATCTTCATATCTGAGCAAAAGTGTCTTTTTCGACCCAGAACGGCGCGCAAGTTCATTTTCCACTTCTGGCGGTGCATATTTACAGCAAAGGAGAAGGCTGGTCTTTGCAATGAGTGCTTCAACAAAATGGAAAGCTGGAGCCGCCTGGCCAAACACTCGTGTCTTTCCACAGTCTCTGCCTGGTCCAAGAAAACCAACTCCGGTTTTTCGCCGTCTTTCGTCCAAAGTCCCACGACAGGCCCTGTTTGCGTGTCTATTGTTGAGCCGACCTGTTGTGGATTGTACCAGATGACCATCAGCAGCTTTTGTTCAAGCTGTTGGTTTGAGCCCTCCATAGCGCCGGGGCAAAAGCTGGGATTTACCGGAACTTCCATTAAAATTTCCCCTCCAAATCGTCGTTTGGCCCTTATTTTACGCGGCTCTTGCGGGCCGGGGCGATTTTCTTGCGCGTGCC
>JARYMD010000045.1 GCA_029907285.1 Verrucomicrobiota bacterium
TGGCTTCGCCAGCCCGCGGCGGCCAGAGTCCCGCCTTTGGGCGTCTTTGAATTGAGCAATCATTGGTGCAGCAAATTCTTTGAACGTTCTACGTTGAGCGTTGTACGTCGAGCGTTCCCAGACAGACCACCGGCAGGTCAACCGAAAGGAACGCTCAACGTCCAACGTTCAGCGGCACAGCGTTCGGCAGCGCAGCGTTCATCAACGTGCGCAGGTGCCGGGTCACTGCCCGCAAGGAAACCTTGGTTCCGACTGTGCCGGGCTGCGAAATATGCGGGCTTGGGGAGGTTCTGCTGTTGCGGATCAGGGACATGACCGACGAGGTGGCGTTTGGGTCACGGGAGTTTGTTGAGGGGGGGCATCAGGTTTCGGGGCAGCTTTGGGTCGGAGCGGAAGAGCAGAACAAGGTGCAGACACGATACTCAAAACCTGTGCGGCACGTGTGACCGATGGGCGGTTACCGGCCCTCAGCAGGCTGCTTTTCACATACCACCTGCAGATTGATCGGCAGAGACGAAGCGCTGTCGAGGCGCAGGATGACCTGGCCGTATTTGGTGTCGAGGCGCTCCAAACGGTCTTCCGTGCGGAAGTCGCGCGCGCCCACGTAAGGCGAAATGGCACTCACGATGCCCGTGCCGACTTCTTGCAGGGCCTCAGTTTCTCGGACGACGAACCGGTCGCCAATTCGAATGCGGCCCAACCAGAAAGTTTCGACAAACAATCGCACTTGTTTTTCAGGCCTGCCCACGACGATTCGCTGGTAATCCTGCGGGGTTAGATGTTCGCCCAAGCGCACGTCCATCTTGTACACAATGCCGGCCACCGGCGATCGCAACACCAGTTTTTCAAGCTCAGCCTGACGCAGGGCAAGTTCGGCACTGGCAGTCTCGATCTGCTGTTCTTCATAGTGCGCCTGCAGTTCGATGCTGCTGAGCTCTGACTCAGCAAGCACTTCTTGTGCGGCGAGGCTGCGTTTGCGCCGCAGGTCATCGCGGGTCAGTTCGAGTCGGCGCACAGCCTCTTCCAACCGCGACCGGGCGACTGCCACCGCTTGCTTTTCAAGGTCATCGTCAAGCCTGCACAGGACCGCGCCGGCCGCCACTTCGTCGCCCTCTTTCACGGCCACCTCGATCACGCGCCGCGCTTGCAACGGGCCGACGAACACTTCCCGCTCCAGCGGCTCAACCAGCCCATACACGCGTGCCGGCGCGCCGTCCAGTGACGGCGTCTTGCTCGGCATCAAAGGTGCGGCCGCGCGTTTCATAGACAGGCGGATGTAATTCCCCGCGGCAAGAAGCACCAACACCGCCACAAGGAACACGATGATTCGTCGCAGTTTCATTGCTTGATTTTCGTTTCTGCCATGTAGTTTTCAGTGGTATCGGAAACGACCGCGCCGTTTTCAAGTTTGATCAGCCGGTCCGCATACGGGAACACACGCGCATCGTGGGACACGACTATCACGACCCGGTTCTCATCGATTGCGATGCGCTTCAGAATTTTCATC
Organism: Verrucomicrobiota bacterium; assembly: GCA_029907285.1. GTDB lineage: Bacteria > Verrucomicrobiota > Verrucomicrobiia > Limisphaerales > J093 > JAAYVR01. The sequence continues at coordinate 1,508 of JARYMD010000045.1, forward strand.
ACAACTTGTCCGCTCTCGGCATCGAGGGCCGAGGTTGGCTCGTCGCACAGCAGAATCGCCGGGTCTTTGATCAACGCCCGGGCGATTGAAGCGCGCTGTTTCATGCCGCCCGACAGCATTCTGGGCTGCACGAGTGCAGTGCCGGCAAGACCGAGCGCAGTCAGCAATTCATCTGCCTTTTTGACCGCCTCTCGCTGCGGGCGTTGCCCTTGAACACCCAGCGCCAAAAGGACATTTTCACGCACTGTCAATCCCTCGATTAACATCGGCTGCTGAAAGACAAAGCCATATCGCTGCAATCGAAGGCTGGCGGCCTGTTCGTCGTCAAGTGCCGAGACTTCGCGCTCGTCCAGAAACATCCGTCCCTCCGACGGGCGCAGCACCAGCCCGATGATCGATAGCAGTGTTGTCTTGCCGCTGCCAGATGGGCCAGCCAACACGGTCAGTTGGCCGGGCACCAACTCCAACGTCGTGGGAAACAGCACCCGCCGGACCTGCCGTCCGTCGGAGAAGTCCCGTGCGATATTTTCCAGTCGCAAACGTGCCATGTGGGCGCTCCGCTAATGAAACACCGCCGCGGGCTCGGCCCGCAGCGCTTCTCGCAGCGCAATTAAAGAACCCGACAAGCTTACAGCTACGGTGACGATCGCAAGGATCGGCGGAACAAACGAAGGAAAATAGCTCGGAATAGCCGACCGCCCCGTCGCGTTGAGCAGCACAGACAGCAACAGGAACCCGACAAACAAACCCGTGACCGTAATAATCAACGTCTGGCTGACGACCACCACCGTAACGTCCCATCGCCGCCCGCCAATTGCGCGCATCACAGCGAAATCCCGCGCCCGCCCAAGCACGCTCGTGTACAACGTCAGCGAGATTATCACCACCCCGATCACCACCCCGATCATGGTGGAAAACCCGAAACTGCCCCCAATGCCTGTTTGCGTGAAATAGTAGCGGCGCGTCAGCCGCGACAAATCCGCCGTGCTGTACACCGAACACTCGGGCAAGACCGCGCGCAACCGCGCCAGCGCAGCCTCTGCGTCCGCGCCGGGTTGAAACCGGACCAGAATCGCCGAATACCGTCCCGGGGGTGTCCCGGCGATGTCTTTGACTTTGTCCAGCGACGCAAATACCAGCGTGCCCTGAAACCCGCGCGCGCCATCGGTCACCGCGGCGACCCGCACTCGCCGCCCGCCAATCTCGGTGAGTGTGCCTGGCAACGGCTGGCCCAGCTTCTCAAGGTCAAGCCGGTCCACAGCCACGCTTTCAAGGTCAAGCAAGGCTCGTTCATTCCCTTGCGCGAACGCCCACGGTCCGCCCACCAACCGCGGCCGACGCATGCCGACCACGCGCACCGATTCAAACGAACCGTCCGGTGTGCGAAACAGCCCGTTGCCGATCAATATCGGCTCGGCCCATGCAACCTCGCGGAGGCCGATGACCCGGTCCAGATACCGGCCTGAAATGAGATTGCCCGCATCCACATTGCGAAGGTTGCCGCTCAAAACCCACGCATCCGCGCCGCTGTGATCCACCAGCACCGACATGAAATTCAGCAGCCCGAACAACACAGACAACTGTTGCCCCACCAAAAACACTATCGCCACTACTCCGAGCAACGCGCCCGCCGTCGATGAGCGGTCGTGCAACACCATCCGCAATGCCGTCAAACTACGCATCCTTCAGTCGTTCACCGCTGGCCAGCCTGTGCGCCTCGTCGAAATCCTGCGTCACCCGCGCCCCGGCCATTTCCAACAATTGACGCCCCCACACCGCGCCGCGGCCGCCTACGATCACGGCGCACCCGGGCAATTGCGTCCGCACTTGTTCGACCACCGCCAAAGCTTCAGGCAGCCGGGCCAGCATTGTCATGGACAGAAACAGGGCAGCCGGCTTGACCTGCGCGGCGGCCAAAGCGATTTGGCCGGATGGCAGGCTTCGCCCGAGTGAACGGACGTTCCATCCGCGCAATTCCAAATACGCCGTCAACGCCGCGGGCAAAATCTGGTGTTGGTCACCGGGCGCACAACTGACCATGGCCGTGCACCCCGCCCGAGCGAGATTCATTTCCCCAGCCGTCAAACCCGCCAGCAAACGCAGGATTGTCTCCGAAGCGAGATGTTCCTCAAAAACCGCCAGTTCATTCCGTTCCCAAAGCCGGCCAATCTCAGCCATGGCCGGCAGAATCAGCCGCAGGATGAGGTCTGCCGCTGGCAAGCCCGCAGCCCTTTGCACTTGCAACAACTGCTGCGCGCCATTCCGGTCGCCCACTACAAGGCAGTCAACCAACTCCTCGACTGGCCGTGCTGTTGGCGCATCGTGCGGGGTCTGCGCCCCGGCAAAAACCTGCTGGCTCAGTTCGCGCAAGCCTTGGAGCGGTGCAGCCAGTTGATTGCATTCGGGCGGTTTGATGACGCCTTCAATTGCCATGACCCAGCTATCCAGCAGCAGCCTCCATGCGTCCAAGCCCGGACCGCGGGCGGCCAGCACCGAAGCGAACCACGCCGCCTCATGCGTCAGCGCATCGCCCAGATCATAGCGGTAGATCACCCGCAACAGTTGCCCGAATTCCACGACCAACTCAGTTAGGTCCGATTCCAGTTGCTCGAGGTCGTGCCTTTGGTGGAACTGCAATTCCAACGTCAGCCGCTGTCGCACCAGCGCCGTCAGTTGACCAAGATGCTCTTCAAACACCGCCGCAGGATTGGCTGCGGATTGGTTTTTCGGGCCTGAAAACACGTGCCGACCATACTACTTGGCAATTCAATTGCAAGCGGCTCTGAGGCCTCAGTCGGGCCGAGGCGCAGAATCACGCGGCGGCTGTTCCTCGCTCTCGAGTATGGCCTGCAAGGCCTGTACATCGAGTTTGTCTTTCTCGCGCCAGGAATCCTGCTTGAGGAAAATGAGGTCTTCGGGAGAGAGATAAGGGACACGACCGCCGCTTGTTTCCAGATAGCGCAGGCGGGGGCGGAAATCGTCGAGCACCTTGCCCTGCATCCGCGTGAAGATGTCGAGTTCAAACTCCTCGATGACGCGAATCGAGCCTTCGGCATCCTGGAAATCTTCAAGTTTAAGCTCACGAGCGCAGCCTTCGCCCCACTGCGCCAGGCAGGCTAGCAGCCGCTGAATATTCTCAGGCGTGCGCTGAACCAGAATAGCCACATCCAGCGTCAAACGCGGATAGCCTTAAGAATGACCGCCAATCCACCGACCACTGCGAAATCAACGCCGTGCGCGGCCAGTCCGGCCAACAACTTTTCGAATCGGGAAGTAGTCTCCTCCGGTTCGGGCAACGGCGCCATGCGCGTGTTGTTTGAGAAAAATGGCCAAGTCTTCCAGATGGGCCAGCCGACGCGACACGGTGAGCGGTGATCCCACCACCTTGCGGACCGGCTGTTGCATTGGTTCGACTTTAACCTGCATGACAGAATCCTAGTCCGTGCTGGCAGCACTGGTCACCGGTATTCTGCAACCAAGCTGGCAACGCTCCGAGTCAGGCCGGCCCGGCATGCGGTGCCATATAATGCCCAACAGGCGGTTGCCGCGCTCGGTGCCTTCCCCGCCTCGCGAAAACATGGCTGATCACCGGGCACGAGCGGCGAACTGGTGCGCCGGCCCCGCAAATCTGGCGAGGCTGCATCGCAATGTGCCGCATCAATTGTCCCGTTTCGGATACGGAGGTTTCCGCGGCTGGGGAGGCGGATTCTCGGATAGCAGCCTCAGGACTTCGGCCACTGCACGTTCGAGCTGAGGATCGCCGCCTCTCGCCATTGCAGCAGGGTCATCGACAACTTCAATGTCCGGATCAACTCCGTGGCCTTCAATGATCCATTGCCCGTTGGTGCTGTAGATGCCGAAGGTTGGAACTGTCACAGAGCCGCCGTCAATGAGCTGTGGTACGCCCGTCATGCCGATCAACCCGCCCCATGTTCGAAGGCCAACAAGCGGTCCCAGACCCGATTGTTTGAAATAGAACGGGAAACAATCGCCACCAGACCCGCTCCATCCGTTCATGAGCATCGCTTTGGGGCCAAAATGCGATGCGGGCGGCCATGCCCAATCGCGCCCGTCTCGAACGCCCCAGAAATTCCTGATCGGACGGTTCAGCAGCTCAACGAAACGGTCCGGAATCTGTCCGCCGCTGTTGAATCGCTCGTCAATGATCATGCCGGGCTTGGCTATCTGCGCCCGCCATTGTCGGACCAGTTCATTCTGGCCGTTCTGGCCGGTGTCGGGGACATAAACGTAACCGATCTTTCCATCGCTGAGCTTTTCGACGCGAAGGCGGTTTTCATTTATCCAAGCAAGGTTTCTGAGGCGTGCTTCGCTGCTGAGCGTGTGGACGAGCACCTCGCGTGCGCCCTCGAAGGACGGTTTGGAATTCACAGTGAGAAGGACCGGTTTGTCAGCAAGGCCCTGGAATGCCGTCCATGGGTCCTCGGAGGTGTCGATCGGCTCGCCGTTCACAGCCAAAATGTAATCGCCTTCGCTGACGTTTGTTATGCCCGGACAACGCAGGGGAGATCGCACCTCCGCGTCCCATGGCGCCCCTTCGAGGATTTTGGCGATTTGGAAAGCGCCGTTTGTGAAAACGAAATCGCAGCCGAGGTATCCCACGCCGCGCTGCGGGGCGTTTTCAGTGTCACCGCCCCTGCGATAAGTATGCGAGGAGTTGAGCTCGCCGATCAGTTCGCCGATGACGTAATTGACGTCCCACCGAGTGACGGCGTCGGCAAGGAGCTTCAGATAACGTTCGCGCATTTCGCCCCAATTGACGCCGTGCAATCCCGGATCATAAAAATAATCGCGTTCGAATCGCCATGCGTCATTGAAAATCTGTTTCCATTCGGCTACAGGATCGACGACTGCCTCGAGGTTGCCGGTATCAATTCTCTTGTCCAGTTTCTGGCCTTCTTTAGGTTCAATGATTGAGAATGCGTTGCCTTTGCGGACAAGCAGCTTGTCGCGGTTGGCAGAAAGCTGGATGCTGTCGGCGTCATCGACGATTCTCTTGCTTTCCCGTTTTTCCAGGTCGTAGAACTCGACAGGGCTTGGGCCGCCATCGGCCCCGGCTCTCGGAAGCACGCGGTAGAGCACCTTGCCGGAGACGGCACAGAGATCGGCGTAGCGACCCGCTTTTGGCGGGAGCAAAACAACACGGCTTTCGAAGCCTTCGATATCGATCTCGACGGCTTTTGGTTTCTGTTCCTCTTTCTTTTCGGTCTTTTTCTCCTGGGTTTTGTCGGGGGCTTCTTTGTCGGTGTTCTTGGCCTCTTTTTGCTCCTGAGGTTTGCCGTTTTTCTCGTCGCCATCCTTTTTTTCGGGCTGGGGCTTGTCGGCGTCTTTCTTTTCATCGGGCTTTGGAGAATCGGACGGCTTTTCACCTGGTTTGCTTTCGTCGGGTTTCTTTTTGTCTTTGTCCTTGTCTGGTTCCTCGTCGTTTCGCGGGGCGAGAGGAGAAGGCACATCTTTGCGGAGGGGCACGGCTGCGATTTGGGTTGTGTTGGGGTAAATCCATGAATTGTCAATGTCGCTGTAGATTGGGCGGAACGACCGGCCCGTCAGGAAATACAAGTATTTGCCGTCCGGGTCAAAGACGGGTTGTGAATCGTCGTAGAATCCGCTTGTGACCTGATGGCGGCGTTGATTGGCGTAATCGTAAAGAACGATGCAGGTGTTTCGGTGATCGAGGTCGGCTGCGTAAGCGATCCATCGGCTGTCTGAAGACCAGCTCACGCGGAAAGAGGAGAGCTCGCCGTGATACATCCAGAGCTGTTGGTCGATGACCCTGTTTGTTTTGGTGTCAAAGTCATAGACCGAGATGCGCATTGCCTGATCGATCCAGAGAATCTTCTTGCTGTCAGGGGACCATTGGGGGCGGTATCTGAACCCCGGGCCGAGCGTGGTTAGAACCTGTTCGCCAGCGCTTTTTTGGTCGCCGACAGAGCTGGTTGCCGGGACGACAGTGAGCTCGTACTCGCCGGTTCTGTCACTGAAAAACGCAATGAGCTTGCCGTCGGGCGACCATGATGGGAAACGCTCTGCCACGCCGGAAGACCGCGTAAGATTTCGCACAACTCCGTTTTCTGCTGGTGCGGAGAAAATCTCGCCGCGCGCTTCGAACAAGGCGCGTTTGCCGGAAGGCGAAATCGCGGCACCGTGGATATGAGCCGAGACGTTTTCGACTCGTGGCTTCAGGGTTGCACGGTCGGTCACGACTGAAATCTCGACCGGCCTGTACACTTCGGTTTTGAGGTCCAACAGGTAAAGCCTGCCTGCGCATTCGAAGATGATGTCTTTTGGGCCGATGCTTGGGAAATGCACGTCGTAGTCTTTGAAAAATGTCACCTGCCGGGACTGGCCGGTTGACAGATCACAAACCCAGATGTTCGCGCGCTTGTTTTCGTCGCGATCAGACAGGAAATACAGCTTGTTGCCATGCCACATGGGGACGGATTCAGCGGCTGCGGATTGAGTGAGGTTGCGTGCTGTGATGTTCTCGAGGTTGAAAAGCCAGATGTCAGGGTTCATTCCGCCGCGATAACGTTTCCAGGTGCGGAAATCGGTGCTGACGGGTGTGTAGGCAAGCGTCTTTCCGTCGGGTGAGATCGCCCCAAACTCACCGTATGGAACCGGCAGTTTTTCGGGCAATCCACCGTTGACAGAGACACGATATAGCTGGTTGAAACGGTCCTTGTAACTCGTCATTGACGTGGCAAACAGAATGTGTTTGCCGTCCGGGTACCAGCCGACCATCCGATCCGGCGCGCCATGGTGTGTAATGCGCCTGGGCAAACCTCCTTCGGTGGGCACCACGTAGATGTCCATGTTGCCGTCGTAATTGCCGCTGAACGCTATCAAAGACCCGTCCGGCGAGAACTTGGGGAAACTTTCCTCGCCGCGTGGCGAGCTCAGACGCGTTGCAGCACCGCCGCGGCGTGGCGCGACCCAAATGTCTCCGGCGTACACAAAAGCAATGTGCTTTGCCGAGACATCCGGCTGGCGCATCATCCGAGCATCGATGTGACCGCGCACTGCAGGCGCTCGCTCGCCAGCAAGGCCGTGGATCACGAGGAGACAGCTAGCCGCGAATACCGCCGACACCAGAGACATGGATTTGGCTGAGCACCGTGCTCGCGATGTTCGATCGGTGCAGAGTTCCTCAGAGGTTGTGGAATTGATTGAAAGACGCGATTTCCTGATTAGCTGTGTTGGTGAAAGCCCGAACGTCATGGCCGGATTGTGACAGACACAATCGCTCTTGACCAGAGAACTTCTTGAAATCCATGCGGGCTAATTGGTCTGTCTTTTGTATCGCAAGAGCGCCGAGCCAGGCTTGGACTGGATGGCCACGCGCAAACCGGTGTTGGCCAGCGATTCACCAGTGAGTTCCTCGGTCTTTCCAGAGTCAAGGTCAGTGACGAGATATCGCGCTTTGGGATCGAGCCCGCGCAGTGTGAACCGCGCGGCTTCGAATTGACTTGCTGGTCTTCGCAGGGCGACAACGATGCCTTCGCCGAGCTCGGCTCTGTAGAGCTGATAGGCCATCCACAAGTCAGGCGCCTGGCTGTAAGAGGTTAATGGGTAATAATCGCCCTCGTAGAAATGACGGATTTGCAGGTACTGAGCCAGAGTGCGCTTTGCCCAATCGAACGGGAAATTCTCCGGGATGCTTTCTGCCGGGGCATCGCCATGCACCCACCAGTTGAGACACAGGCTGCTGCACATGCTGCTTCTGAACTCGTAATCGTCGCCTGCCATGTCTTGGCTGGTTGAACTGAAGGGCACCCATGCCAGCAAACCGTATGTGTGGCACTGGTGGGCGATTGGGTCTCGGGGACCGTCTGTGCGCCAGAAAGGCGTTGCGCGGCCGACTGTTTCGAGGTCAATCCTGCGCCCGCCGCTGGCGCAATTGTCGATCAGAAGGTTTGGATGACGCGCGAGCAATTCGTCCCAGAACTTGTACAAGCCTTCGATATGCCTGATTTCGCTCATGCCCTGTCTGTCCGGGGCGTCTGCAGTCTGCCAGAACGGCAGCGGGTCCATGTTGAAGTCCTGGCGATAACAGCCGAGTCCAAATTCATCGATCCGAGATGAGATGAAATCTGTCAGGAACTTTCTTGCCTCTGGGTTGCCAAGGTTGAACAGGGCGCTGTCATGGCCGATGTCAATCAGCCAATCGCGAAGTTCAGCGCGCCATGGTGTGTCTTTGAAGACGCGCTCGGGCTCGAACCAGAGCATCAGTTCGCGGCCGGATTGCCTCAGGGCCTCGCTCAGGGGCTTGAACCCGCCAGGGTACAAATCCTTTTTGACCGACCAATTGCCGACGTTGACCGCCCATGATCCGGCAGGGCCGCTCCGGCCATACCATTCGGCGTCGATCCAATAGTATTCGATTGGCAGGTCATGCGCGATGATCTTGCGGATGTTGTCCATGTGCACTTCAGCGCGCGTTCCGCCCCAGTTCCCGCAGGTGATGGGCGACACCATCGGTTTGCCATTTCTCTTGGGCCGATGGTGGGCCAGTATGAACCGCCGCAACAGATTCTGGCCAGACCAACGGTCGCCCTCATAAAACAACAGCAGAATGCGCGGCGTGCGGATTTCCTCCTGTGGGAAAAGGCGAAGCCGGGTGTTGGCCATGCCGATCTTTGTGATTGCAACTCCCTGCGCCACACCGTTGAAGTCAGCGGCCCATTCGCCGCTCCATCCAATGCCAATGATTATTCCGCCACTGTCGCCTGTGAAATTGAAAAATGGCAGCACCTGGCTCGAGGAACGCCCGCCCCCGGGCTGAAGATGCAATTTGGTGTCAGCCTTGATCTCGGTCTGTTGCGGGGCGAAATCATCAAAGCTGGCAACTGCGCCGCGTGCCCAGTGCAGCGACGCATTGCCCGCGGCAGGCGCAAACAGAGCTGTGTCAAGCGGAAGAAGGTTTTCGATCAATGGCGAGTGTGTAGTGCCACGATTCGCAGCTCGGACGACCCATTCGACTGCGGGAAAATCCCTGAACGTCTCGGCTTCGACGGTGAATTCAAGACGGGTCGATGGATCGCTGTATCTTACCCTGTGCAAAACGCGGTCGGACAGGTTTTCCGGCGCGGGCGATTCACGGTGCCATTGGGCCAGAAAGTCTGTGCTCGGTTGGCCGTTGAGTTTCCACGATATGACGTTGGGGTTGTAAGCTGCAACGTCTGCCCACGGCAAATCCTGCAGGCGCAGCACTGTGCCGTCGGCCAGCTCGACGATTGCTTCGGCCCAAAGACCCTGGTCCCAGCCGCGGCCGTCGCCGCCGTCTTTGATGCGGATTTCGAACGCGCGTTCACCGTTCAAGTCTACGTCGAAATGCCTCGGTTCATCCTTCAAACGCATCACCGGCGAAGTGGCCATTTCCTTGCCGCTCACAAGGACATGGAAAGTGACAGACCCGTTTCCCATTGCGGCGCCCCGGCGGGTATCGTCGTTGTTTTCCAATCCGACGTCGGCAATGAAGCGCTTTCCAGGCCCGGGCAGGTTCACCTGGATGTGTTTGGTCGAGTTGAAAGCCAGCCCATGCGAGTACGTCTTGCTTCCGATTTGGAAAGGCGTGCCGCGCCATGACTTGACGCGGCTCACGCCGTCGGCCGCATCTTGATATAGCAACTTCAGATTTGCGGCAGGCCCCGGGGTCGCGCTGCCAAACGCTCTTTCGATCCATGCATTGCATTGTTGGAAAGCCCCGCGGGTCGCCTCCACTGCGGCAAGGTTTGGACCGGCAACTGACACGGTTGTCAGGAGCAATACGCTCAATGAGATTCCGGGGACATTGGTTCGACAGAGCATTCTCATCCCACTAGGTCCGTTAAGTCGTTCGCGGTCAATCTGGGCTCCGGCGGGGCGGTACAATGATTCAGTTGAAAAAAATCGGGCGATTTGGCATGGAAGGTTCATGTTGTATGACCGCAGGCTAACGCCCGATTATGCTGTGGGTCAAGATGCTCCCGGCATTTGGGCGCGGGGCGCTTAGCGCGCCGGGGACGGCACAGGAGTTTCAGGCGGCTGCTTTAATGTGCGCTATGATGTTGTCACCGAACTCGGAGCACTTCACCTGTGTGGCCCCTTCAAGCAGGCGTGCAAAGTCGTAAGTGACCTTCTTCGAAGCGATCGCGCCGCGCAACCCGTGCAACACAAGGTGGGCGGCCTCCGTCCAACCAATATGCCGGAGGAGCATTTCCCCGGACAAAATGACTGAGCCCGGGTTGACCATGTCCTTGCCTGCGTATTTGGGGGCGGTGCCGTGCGTGGCCTCGAAGATTGCATGGCCGGTGACGTAATTGATGTTGCCGCCCGGCGCTATGCCGATGCCGCCAACCTGCGCCGCCAAAGCGTCACTGAGGTAATCCCCGTTCAAGTTCAACGTGGCGATGACGTCGAATTCGTCCGGGCGTGTTAGAACCTGTTGAAGAGCAATGTCGGCAATGCTGTCCTTTATGAGCAACGCGCCCGATGCGAGAGCTGCTTTCTGCTCGGCATTGGCAGCCTCTTCGCCGCGCGACTTGCGTGTCCGTTCCCACTGGGCCCATGTGTACACGCGGTTGCCAAAGTACCGCTCGGCTGCCGCATAACCCCAGTCCCTGAATGCGCCTTCTGTGAACTTCATGATGTTGCCCTTGTGAACGATGGTCACATTGCGGCGCTTGTGTCTTAGGGCATAGGTAACAGCACTGTGAATGAGCCTGACTGTCCCGTGCCGGCTCACGGGCTTGATTCCGACACCGACACAGATTTCGTCGGATTCCGGCATGCCCGCTTTCCGCCAAAATTCGGCCGCCTTTTCGCGGGTGCCGAATCGGATTTTTTTGAAATCCTGCGGGAACTCGCGTGCGAGAAAATCGAGAACCTTGGCAGCCTCGGGAGAACCGCCCGGGTACTCGATCCCTGCGTAGATGTCCTCGGTGTTCTCCCGGAAGATGACCATGTTCACTTTCTCGGGATGTTTGACCGGGGATGGCACACCTGGAAAATACTGGACCGGGCGCAGGCACACGTAGAGGTCCAATGTTTGCCGTAGCGCAACGTTCAATGACCTTATTCCGCCTCCGACAGGTGTGGTGAGCGGTCCTTTGATTCCGACAAGATACTCGGCGAATGCCTGTGTTGTTTCGTCCGGCAACCATGTTCCGAACCGGCGGAATGCGGCTTCACCGGCGAAAACCTCGAACCACTTGATTTGCCGTTTTCCGCCGTAGGCATGAGCTACCGCTGCGTCAAGAACACGCTCGCTCGCAGCCCAGATGTCCGGACCCGTTCCATCCCCACGGATAAAAGGAATGACCGGGTTGTCCGGGACAATCAGCTCTCCGTCTTTGAGTACAATACGTTCGCCTTGTGGTGGGTTGAATTCGATTTGGGACATTGTTACCTCAGGCACGAATATGAAGCACAACGCCGTCGCCAACGGCCAATGGTTTCTGGATGGCGGGGCGTGAAGAGAGAACCGACTTGATCTGCTGCACAGCCTTGTCCGGGGTCAAACCATACTTTCCCCGCAGCTCTTCAACAGTCGATGCATGTTCGATGAACCGGTCAGGCCAGCCGATACGGACAACAGGTGTCGAAATGCTGTGCTCCGAGAAGAACTCGAGCACGCTGCTGCCGTACCCGCCGGTGAGCGTGTTGTCCTCGAAAGTGACAACCACATCCGCTGCGCGCCCGAAGAACTCGTGAGTCGCAGTATCCAACGGCTTCACGAAACGCGAGTTGATGAGCGCGACGTTGCAGCGTTCTGATCTGAGCTGAGCGGCGACTTGTCTGCCAAGCGATTGCATGTTGCCCAGCGAAAACAGGGCAATCTTGGGGCCGCTGCTGTGCGCGAAGTGCTCGATCAATTCGGCCTTGCCAACCGCGATCATGGCCGGATCAGGCTTGATCTGGACGCCCTCCGCGGCGCCGCGCGGGTACCGGATGAAGAACGGATGCGACACCTGGGTTGCTGTGAACAGCATGTCAACGAATTCGTCTTCGTCCTTTGGGGCCGCCAAAATGACGTTTGGAACCGAGCGCAGAAACGAAATGTCGTAAAGGCCGTGGTGAGTTGGGCCGTCGTTGGCTGACAAGCCCGCGCGGTCAACGCAGAAGATCACCGGCAGGTCCTGCAATGCAACATCATGCACAATGCAGTCGTAAGCGCGCTGCAGAAAGGTCGAGTAAATCGCCACCACAGGCCGAATGCCCATCGCCGCCAGGCCCGCTGCGAAAAGGACCGCATGCTCTTCTGCGATGCCGACATCGTAGTATCTGTCGGGCATCGCTTGCTGAAGAATATTCAGGCCGGTGCCGGACGGCATTGCAGCGGTGATGCCGACGAGCCTTGTGTCGCGCTGGCACAATTTAACCAGTGCTTTGCCCAGAACCTCCTGGTAACTCGGCGGAGTTCCGGGCTTGGCAGGCAGAAGCTGGCCGGTTTTTATGTCGTACGGGCCGACTCCGTGAAACCGCTCCGGCTGTTTGCATGCCGCCTCGTATCCTCTGCCCTTTTGTGTGATTACGTGCAAGACGATTGGTTCTTCGGCCTCTTTCGCATATGCGAGGGAGGTGATGAGCAGTGGGAGGTTGTGGCCGTCGATAGGCCCGAGATATCGCAACCCAAGTTCCTCAAAAATCAGGCTGCTGCCGTGCCCACCCCGACCGTCTTCGTCCCAGCGCTGTGCGCCGGGCTCGAGGGCGGCTTCCGAGACAGCACTCTTGAGGGCTTCCTCGGCTTTGTGGCGCAGTTTGAGCGCAATGTCGCCTTTTGGCATCCGCCGCATCCAACGCTCGAAGTCCTTTTGCAGGCGCGTGTACCGCGGGTGCATGATGAGCTTGTGCAGATGACCGGCAATGGCGCCGACGTTTTTTGCGATGCTCCATGCGTTGTCGTTGAGCACGCCGATGAACCGGCGTGTTGAATGCGCCACGTTATTCAGCGCCTCGAATGATATACCGTTTGTCAGGGCCGCGTCACCGAAAATGCAGACAACATTCTCGTCGGTTCCGCGCCTGTCGCGTGCGACGCACATGCCCAACGCGGCTGACAACGCAGTGCCTGCGTGGCCGGCGCCGTAAGCGTCATGCTCGCTCTCGGCGCGTGAGGCAAATCCACTCAAACCGCCTGTGGTCCTGATTGTGTGGAACCTGTCACGCCTGCCCGTGAGCAGTTTATGGACGTAGCATTGATGGCTGACGTCCCAGATCAGTTTGTCTTCCGGCGTGTTGAACACGCGGTGCAGCGCGATGGTCAGCTCAACCACCCCGAGGTTCGGCCCCAAATGTCCCCCGTTCCGCGACAGAACCGTGATAAGCTCCTCGCGTATTTCCTGCGCGAGAATCTCCAATTGCTCGAGCGTCAGCTTTCTGAGCTGCTCCGGGCTGTTTACCATGTCCAAAAACCGGCTCATTGTTTTACTTGTCGGGTGCTTCCGGCTCAACTTCGAGCGGCTTTAGCCGCGCCTCACCAGAAGCAGTCTTTTCGAGCTGTTGGATTCGCAGTTCGGCCGCTGCCAGGCGCGTTTGGCAAACCTCGACCAGTTTGACGCCTTCCTCGTACCGGGTCAGGAGTTGTTCCAAAGGGAGTGTTTCGGATTCCATCTGGGCAACAATGGCCTCGAGGCGCTGCAACGCCTCTTCGAACGGCAACTGCGCAAGGTCTTGTGCCGTGCCACCGGTGTTTTTTGGCGACTTGGACATCCGCGTCAAACTATATCAACAGCGGTTCGGCGTCCAATTGTTTGCCGGGGCGCCTAATCTTTCCGCGGCTTTTCCAGCGGATGACGATACTTCCTTTTGAAACTCGTGCATGAAGAAAAGGAAGTCTTGCCGTCGTCGTTTTCCCAAACTTCATCATAGCACGGAACACGCGGTGGCCGTTTGAGTGTCTCTTCCTTGAGCACGGTGCCTTTCTCGTCGCATTCGACTTCGATGTAACGAGGCGGCTGCAAACGGTTCAGTCTGTTCGATAGTATTACAAGAACTTTCCGCTTTTTCATGCTGTTCAGCAGCGGGAATAGGTACCGGACTTCGGGCCATCGCGTCAACCGTATTACACACGAATAGGATTTCGCAGTTTCGCCTCGCAGGAGCATGTGCCGGCTCGCTGGGACAGCGAGCCCTACCGTGCATGAACCCTTGCATGCAGTTCTTCGTTTCCGCGTAAACGCGGAACTCTAACAGCGATGGGTTGTCCTGCGCATTGGGCGATGCTGCGCCCACGGCCGTTAAAGTCCCGCCTTTAGGCGGCTTTGAATTGAGCGCTCATTGGTGCAGTGAATTCTTTGAACGTTCAACGTTGAGCGTTGTACGTTGAGCGTTCCCAGACAGACGACCGGTGGGTCAACTGACAGGAACGCTCAACGTCCAACGTTCAACTCACAACGTTCAACGGCGTCGCGGGTTGGCCATGCGAATGGCTTCGCCCGCCCGCGGCGGCCAGAGTCCCGCCTTTGGGCGG
>JARYMD010000460.1 GCA_029907285.1 Verrucomicrobiota bacterium
TCATGCACGGTAGGGCTTGCTGTCCCAGCGAGCCGGAATCAGAGCATCTGCTGATGCATTCGGCGCGCCGGGGACGGTGCGCCCTACCAGTGATGAAATCTTGCGTAATGCAGGGCAGGCGCTCCGCGCACATCACAAACAAAGTGCCTGGCACTCTATTTGCGTCTTCGAAAGGCCGCGCCATGGTGACCGCCTTACCGACGGCGAGGGAACCAGACACGGAGAGATCAACCAAACCCGCAGCCTGAAAATCTTCGCGAAAATGAACGGTTGTCCAATATGCTCACATGCCCTGGGCAGTCTGCGAAGCGGCTGTCTTCAGAAGATTCGGAAACAGGCGGCCTCAGGCAGCAATTGGCTGCGGCGCCTTCATCTTCAATTCTGAGCAGGGCCAGTTTGTTAACGTGGTTCGATCAGATAGCTGTTTCCAGCCCTGGTTTGGAATTGGACAAGGCACGGATCGGAATCTCTCTTTTCAGAAACTGAACCTCGGACGGCCCTGACTCTGACGGGGGCACCGGTTCGCAAAGCGCATTTCTCGCCGCGATTTGATTTGATGCGGGCAGATAAAAGGCGGCCGTCGCGCCAATCGATGTCAACCACAAATCCGCCGCGAGCGCACAAACCGCGGACCGAGCCGTCTTTCCAAGTTGGGGGCAAAGCCGGGAGAAGCTCGATTTCGCCGGCATGGCTCTGGAGCAGCATTTCAGCAATTCCCGCTGCACCGCCGAAGTTCCCGTCGATTTGAAACGGCGGATGTAGGTCCAACAGATTCGGCGCTGTGCTGCGTCGGAGAAGTTCCATGAAATGTTCACCGGCTTTCTGGCCGTCGCCGAGGCGGGCGTACATGTTGATGATCCAGGCTCGGCTCCATCCTGTGTGGCCGCCGCCGTGAGTGAGCCGCCGTTCCAGGGTCACGCGGGCGGCTTGAGCGAGTTCCGGGGTGCCTCGGGGAGTGATTTGACGGCCGGGATGCAATGCGAACAGTTGCGAGATATGCCTGTGGCCTGGCTCGGGCTCGTCGTAATCCTCTGTCCACTCCATTATTTGGCCATGTTTGCCGATCTGTATCGGGGGCAGGCGCTCCAACCTGTGCTGAAGCGCGGCGCGGAATTCCTTGTCAATGTCGAGGACATTAGCTGCTGCGATGCAGTTCTGAAACAGGTCGCGAACAATCTGCGTGTCCATGGACGGTCCCATGCAGAGATAGCCAACCGTTCCGTCCGGGAGTCGATATGTGTTTTCTGGTGAGATTGAAGGGCCAGTCACGAGCCGGCCTTTTGGGTCTTCGACCACGTAGTCGAGGAAAAACTCTGCGGCTTCCTTCATGATTGGGTAAGCGCGTTTGGCGAGGAAGGCTTTGTCTCTTGTGAACTCGTAGTGTTCATACAGGTGTTGGCACAACCATGCGGCGCCCATCGGCCACAGCCCCCATCGCGCGCCATCCCCCGGGGTGGTGAACCCCCAGATATCGGTGATGTGATGTGCAACAAAACCTCTCGCGCCGTAATGCACTTTGGCGGTTTTGCGCCCGGATTCACGCAGGGATTCGATCAACTCGAACAGCGGCTGTGCGCATTCAGACAGATTTGCGACCTCAGCCGGCCAGTAATTCATTTGCAGGTTGATGTTCAGGTGGTAATCGCTGTTCCAGGGAGGATTCATGCCCTGGGCCCAGATGCCTTGCAGATTGGCCGGCAAATCACCGGGCCTTGAGCTGGAGACCAGCAGGTAGCGCCCAAATTGAAAGTAGGTGGCAATCAAATCGGGATCGAACGCGCCCTTTTTCACCGCCGCAAGCCGTTCGTCGGTCGGACGATCCGCAACATCGGTTGCGCCAAGGTCGAGGCTCACCCGGTCGAAAAGCGATTTGTAATCGGCGACATGCGCTGAAAGCAGAGCGCCATAAGGTTTGCGTGCTGCTGCTGCGACTTGTTCTTCCACGGTCACAGGCGCGTCAAGCCCGCCCAAGCCCGTCGCCGCTCCCAGAATCAGGGTGGCGCTGTTCGCACCCCGAACCTCCAGCCGGCGAACCGGCGCAAAAACCTGTCCGCCGTCAGCCACAACACGTACCATGACGTAGTAATCAAGGCCAGTGCCATTGTCGATGTGACCACGCATGACCAATCGATCTGGCGGTGTGGCGGTTGTTTGGAACTCCTGCTCGCGATCCAACGTCGCAAAAAGCGTCAGGCCGCCCGGCTTCGAACATCCGAATCGCATAACCATGACCTGATCGGGATGACTTGCGAAGAGCTCGCGCGTGTAACGGACGTCGCCTTTCCTGTAGCTAACTCGCACGACGCCTGTCCGAAGGTCCAGTTCACGCTTGTAATCTTCAACGTCTTCGTGGCCCGGCAGGTCCAGTCGGAGATCGCCCAGCGATTGGTATGGCCTGATCCGCATTGGGCGCCCCATCAAATGTTCCTCGGCCAGTTTCGCTGCTTCGACCGGCTTGCCCTCGAACAACAACCGGCGGACCTCCGGCAGGTACTGCAGCGCCTCCAGGTTCTGGGTATCGCGCGGACCGCCCGACCAAAGCGTGTCTTCGTTCAACTGTATCCGTTCGCGGGCGGTGCCGCCGAAAACCATCGCGCCCAGCCTACCATTCCCAATTGGAAGCGCTTCACGTTCCCAATTGGTCGCCGGGCGCGTAAACCAGATGCGAATGGGGCGTTGCGCCAGCGGTTTCGTCTCACCTTCGGCCAAACACCGCCAACCCGTGACAGTCAACGCACCAGCCAAAACGAGGCCGACCACAATCCTTGCGATTCTTGTGCAGGAGACAGACTCTTGACGTGGAACACGCATCATGAGCAAACGGTTCAAGAAATCGCCACTTCAGTCAAGCCTAGCCCGCACATTCCTTGATCTCTTGATGGCACCCGTTTCGCAGGCTGCTCAGGGTGCATCATCATATTGAAAAGTCATTCATATTTGAGAAGATTCTCAGGCTGCGAGTTTGATCGATTTCTCCGTATCTGCTTCTCTGGCCGCCCGTAATGCGGTCACCACTGTGCGACCTTTCGAAGACACAAATCCGGATAGAGCCGGTGGTTTCCCACCGGCTCCCCCACAGACCCGTGCGAGCGGTTTTCCCGCACACGCTTCTTCCAGTTACA
>JARYMD010000461.1 GCA_029907285.1 Verrucomicrobiota bacterium
TTCCAGAACGGCCCACGGGTTGGGAGGAAGACAGCCCTATGCCAGCCGAGGGAATGATGTTCATAGGCGACGATGGAATCCTGCATTGCGGGTTCACCGCCGGTCAGATGCGGCTCATTCCAAAAGCAAAGATGCAGAGTTTCAAAGAACCGCCAAAAACTCTGCCGCGATCGCCCGGCAACGAACGCGAGTGGCTCGACGCCTGCAAAGGTGGAAAGAACCGGCCCGGGGCGGAGTTTGTCCACTCTGCTGCGGTAACGGAGGCTCTTTTGCTCGGGAACATTGCGGTTCGAACCGGTGAACGCGTCCGGTGGGATAGCAAGGCGATGAAACTCACCGGTTCTGAAGCGGCCCAAGCGCTGGTGCACCCGCCAGCCAGATCAGGCTGGTTGCTTTGATCCCAAGGCCATAGGCTTGGGAAGGATCCACTTCAGACCAGCCGGGCACACTGTGCCATCATACCAGACGGACTTTGCCAGCGCTCCTCCCTTGGTCCGCCTCGCTAAAACGTGGCTGCTGGCCGCGTGAACCAATTCAATCCCATAGAGCTAATCCAGTTGGCGCAGACCTTCTTCCACGACCACTTCCAGAGATGTCCAGGGTTGCTCCAAATGACGCACCGCTGTTAATGCCAGCATCGCGGTCAAGGCGTGAGCTTAGGTGTTGTCCCCGGTGCACACAAACCAGGGGCGCCATTCCAAGTGCCTGGTGACATTGTCCAAAAACAGTCGGTCCTTGGGCGGCGCGCGCCGGGCCAGCCACGAACACCATTCTATCAGGGCATGACGGTTTCCGAGCCAGGGGCCGTTGAGATACAGATCGTTTTCGGAGAAAGCACTCTGCTAATTTGTCCAGCGGTTGGAACCCGTATTCAGTTTTTCAGGATGAAACGCATTGAGGGAACCGGTAGCGGAATAAGACAGGTCTTGATTTTTCTGGAGTCTAACCGGCGGTGCAATAAAAGATTCCTGTTGAAATGAATTTGGCTGAGATTATTGGTTGTCTTTGCCATGGCACATTGCAAGCGTACCAAGCAAGGCCGTCATTGCTTGGTGAGCACTACGGTATTGAGCAAGTGGTACTCGCGGGCGGCTACGGGTATCGGCAGGTAATGGAGCTTGTCCAAAACGGTGCGGATGCCGTTTTGGAGGCGTGCGACCAGGGCGACGCGCCAAAGGGTGGGAATCGTGTTCAGGTGATCCTTCGGAACTCACGGCTCTATGTTGCCAAGACGGGCGCTCCGTTGAGTGAGGAAGGTCTAGACGCCTTGCTAAGTCCCCATTCTTCGCCGAAGTGCGGCAATCAGATCGGGCGATTTGGACTTGGCTTCAAGTCGTTGTTGCGGTTGGGTGGACGCATCGACTTTTTCACCCGTTCGTCTGGCGCTGTTCGATTTGACCCCGAGCGGTGTCGGCGTGAATTGCAGAAGAAGTTTGGAGTGGCTGAAGCACCGGGGCTGAGGTTGGCCTAGCCGATCGGAGAATCGGAGCGGGTGGCTGATCCGGTCCTCGCGGGTCTGGCTTGGGCCTAGACTGTTGTGCGTGCCGAAGTCAAGACAGCCGAACTGAAAGCGCACCTGCGAAAAGAGATCAGCTCGTTCCCGGCGGAGTTTCTGCTCTTCTTGCCGGTATCCATGATTCTTGAGTTGTATGATGGGACTAAGGCGCAACGAGTACTGCGAGCTGATCCCGACGGCAAAGAGATCATTCTTCGCGCCGGAACGGAACAGTCACGCTGGCGAGTAATATTCCGCGAAGTGAAAATTAAGGACGGACGCGCTCGCGCCGATGCAACTCATATTCATGCCCGCGACAAAGTTCCGCTGGTGTGGGCCATACCTTCGGAGGGAAAACGCGATGAATCCGGGCGTTTCTGGGCTTTCTTCCCAACGCACACGGCGACTTACCTGCCGGGGATTCTGAACGCCCCTTGGAAGCTGATCAGTGACCGCAACGCGATGGTGGGTGGAGAATGGAACACTGCCCTGATGCGTGAAGCAGCGCGACTTATCGTCAAAACGTTGCCGGAACTTTCCACATCAGACGACCCCGGACGCCTGTTAAACGCCTTCCCCAGTGATTCCGTAAGGTGGGGGTAGTCGGGCGCGTAATGCGGCTGTGGTCAGGAGTTTGGAGCATTTTCGCAATTCGGGGCATTTTCTTTTTTGCCTGCACAGCCGCAGAGTTCTGTTATCTTACATATATATACGAGCAAGATCCTGCATCTCGCCCGCCTCTCAACACTCGCCTTGCGCCAGCGCAAGGCGCATCTGGTCCGATCCTTCCACCTCCCACCCAACATCATCCACGCCTCTTTGATCGAACGGTTCATGCAGTGTGGCAAGCCCAACTGCCACTGCCACAACAGCGCCACCAAGCACGGCCAGTTCTTCTACCTCAGCCGCTGCTTCGCCAAGGGCCAGATGCAGTCACTCTTGCTAAAAACCCCAGATCAAATCCAGCAGGCCCGCCACGCTCTGCGCGCCTACGCACAAGTGCAACAGCGGCTCGACCAGATCAGCCAAATCAACCACGAGTTACTGCGCCGCGGCGAGTCCCTCCAACCTTGGGCTCCATGAACCAACTGGCCCAATTTTGGCTTATTGTGCAAAAGTCTTCGCCCTGGCAAAGATCGTGCGCACCCTCCAAGACAGTCGGCCCTATCCGGTGATTCCAACCCAGTGCGTCTTCTTGAGCCTGCTGCTGGGCGCGATCATCCGGGCCGACAGTTACTTGAGCATTGCCCAACAAACCAAACGCCGCAGCTGGCAACGATTGATTCACTGGCCCGATCCCATCAGCGACGACACCCTTTGTTATGTCAGTGAGCAACTCAAGCTGGAGCCACTGCGCCAAGCGCTGGTCAGCGTCAACAAGCAACTCAAGCACAACAAGGCCTTCAACGAGCTGACACAGTTCTATGCGTTGGGGCATTGTTATCATCACCACCTGAGGGCGGTGGTGGCGCAGATGCTGATTCTGATGCTGGGGTTTGTGCTGTTTAACGCGAATCACTGGCATCCGGCCATTAGTCCCACAGCATCAACTGGTTAGAAACAGGGCTTGGCTCTTTCCGGGACCGAAATTCCGCAAATAGTTCA
>JARYMD010000462.1 GCA_029907285.1 Verrucomicrobiota bacterium
CTGCCGGCGTTGTTGATCGTGGCAGCCATTACGTGGGTGCTGGTTATCGGGATTCGGGAAAGCGCGCGGTTCAACGCGATAATGGTGATACTCAAACTGATTGTTGTGGCGTTCTTTCTTGTGGTGGGCGCCCTTTATGTGAAACCGGAGAACTGGCATCCGTTCGCGCCCAACGGCGTCCGCGGGATTTGGAGTGCGGCGGCGATCATTTTTTTTGCCTATATTGGCTTTGATGCAATATCGACAGCAGCGGAAGAAGCACGCAATCCGCAGCGTGACATGCCGATCGGGATTATCGCCAGTCTTGTGATTTGCACGGTAGTCTATGTTGCTGTGGCGGTAGTGCTGACAGGGATGGCGAGCTGGAAAACGCTCGGGACCGCTGAACCGCTTGCTTCTGCATTTGAACCGCTGGGTTTGCGGTGGGTGCCGGGAATTATTGCTGTCGGCGCGTTGCTGGCAAACACGTCGGTGCTGATCGCCTTCCAACTCGGGCAACCGCGAATCTTTTTCTCAATGGCACGCGACGGACTGATCCCGGCATGGGCAGCGAAGGTTCACCCAAAGTACCGCACACCGCACGTCACGACGATCTTGACGGGTGTATTCGTCGCGGTGTTTGCAAGCGTCACGAACATCAATGAGATGGTCGAACTTACAAATATCGGGACGCTGTTTGCTTTCCTGCTGGTTGCTGCCGGTGTGATTGTGCTGCGTGTGATCCGGCCCGAATGGCCGCGCCCGTTTCGCACGCCGTTTGTTCCCGTGGTGCCGTTGTTGGCGATGTGTTGCTCGGCACTCCTGATGATCGCGCTGCCCGCAGTTACGTGGATTAGATTCGTCCTTTGGCTGGCCGCTGGACTGATCGTCTATTTCTTTTTCGGTGTGCGGCGAAGCAGACTAAACCAGACAGAACAATTGTAGCGGCGTGGCGTGTCGGACGGAGCACGCGTGTGCAGCGCGAGGCTCGTCTTTAACGGACTGCGCAATCGTGATCTGCGCCCTCACCTCTATCCGGCCCCGGCTGGCGCACAAGAACAACGCCGACGCTTCACAGGCGATCGCATACCGCTTTGATTTGCACGACGAAGTTACGTCCGCACTGCTGACGATGGACTTGGCGGACAACTCGGTTGTGTCGTTGGGCGGTTCGAGCGATCTGACCGTTGCCACAGCGCAAGTGCCGCCACCGCCGACGAGAGGGTGACAACGCCGGATGCGCAGGACAACCGATTGCTGCCAGGGCGCCAGCCGCAACCATTGCATTGCACGCATGGCAGGCGTCGGGCAGAGCGTTCCTAACGATTTGCCCCGGCCTGGTTTGTCAGTGCTCGACTGAGATTTGCAATTTCAGCTTCGTATCGATTCGCGGCCGATGTTGCGCCGGCTTTCTGCGCGACAGGGAGAGCTTCCTCGATGAGCGCGAGCCGGGCACGTTTGTCGGTTTCAGAGGCGCTCAATTGCTCGTAATATCGGAGCGAATCCGAGTGCCGGTTGATCGATGCGAGGCGGCGTGCAAGACCGAGCTGCAATTGTGCGCGCAACTGTGGGGACGGCTTGAGTTTCAGGGCGCGTTCCATTGCCTGAACGCTTGCTGATTCGCGCCCTTCCTCGGCGTACAATTCGGCGAGCCGCGATTCGAGGACAGGGCTTTTGTGCAGCGCGGCGTTTTTGGAAAGGCGGTCGATCAGTTCCCGGCGCGGTGTTCCGGCAGCTTCATCGCGATTCAGGATCCGGAGGTCGGCCCATGGAACCAAGGGGCTGTTGCGGGCGGCGAGTTCTTGCCGCAACTGTTCCAGTGTGCGGGCGAATGGCTGGTAGAGTGGGTCTCCCACGACTGTTGTTTGCCATGAAAAGACGGGTTGCGCTGCGGTGGCTGCTTCGCCGAGCGTCCAGCCATCAGCCATCCATCTTGACATGAAAACGCTCACGTCGATTGTGGCGTCGAGATAGGGTTCGAACACGTAACCAACTGTGGCTGTGACGCCCTTGTCGAGGAGTGCGCCGGCCCACGTGGAGGGTGTGCGGAGTGTTGTGGCGCTATAGGAGAACAGGTGATACGCAAACGCGCCGGGCATGAACTCGATTGTTGGCCGCGTGAACGGGCCTGAAGGCGCGTTGTCATACCAGCCGGCATAAAGCGCAATTTGCGGCATGGGGAACCAGCTCGGGAAAGTGGCGGGCTTGTCATCGACAATCGGTGCAAACCCGTGGGTTTTGGCGACGCCGGCTGCGGCACTGAGCCAGTCGTCTCCTTTGCGGTAGGGGCTGTCGCCAAGGCCGCGCAGGTCGAAATAGGCGTATCCCCACAACCCGTTTGCTTCAGCTTCGATTGCTTTGTCCACCAATTCCCGCGCCACTTTTGGACCCGGGCCGTCAATGCGGGCGACGATAAACATGCCGTTGGTTGGGCTGAGCGCTGATGCGTTGGTTGCCCCGAAAAGCGGGTTCCGGTACAGGCCGTGCAGCCGAAAAGGCCGTTTCGCAATCGGAAGCAAAGCCAATTCGCTGTCAACTGATGCCTCGGTGCGGCGCTGTTGCGGCGGAAGGTTGGTGGCCGCAGGCGGAACAGCGGATTCGTCGTGCGAAACGCGCAGCGGCACGCCATGGGCCAATACAAGGTAACGAACGCGCGCCTCAACGGGCACCCACAACACCATGCCTGGACGCTCGGCTCTTGCGGGAATAATACTGGCACGGAAACTCAGCAGCCCCAGGGATTCAAGCTGCTGGAGAAGCGGTTCCTGAATCTGCGCGCTGAATTCGGCGCGTGTGATGGTTTCGGACCTTGGCATCGGAAGGCCGATGATTTGCGATTTTGGGACGCCGCGTTTTTCGCCATAGTATTCTGCGACCAGCCGCGAATCCGGCCCCATGTTCGAATTGTACACGACAGCGACCTCTGCGCCTCTGGTTTGCGTTGCTCCGATTGTGCCGGGGAGGATCGATGCGGCGAGAGCGACTGCGGCAAGTTTGGTGATTGAAGTGTTCATTGTAGTCGCAAAGTGTCTGAACCGGCTGCCCTCAGTTTCAGGCCGTCATAAGCGAATCGGATGCCATTAGGCAGCTTCGGCTCGTCAACATCATGATCAAAAT
>JARYMD010000463.1 GCA_029907285.1 Verrucomicrobiota bacterium
CGGATCGCCTTGAACGCCAATGTCGGTGTTTTGAAGAGGCAGCACAGCGACGGGAACCGAGGCGGGCTGGATCGGATTGCCGGCGTAATCGCTGAGGTTCCTGACCTGCACCGTGTAATTTGTATGGCCAACAGCCGTGGCACCCAAGACTGCGCTGCGTCCGTCAGACCGGGGTGTTGCGGTTGTTACCTGACCCAGGATGCTCAGAGTGTAGTTTGCAGGATCAGCAGTTGATTTCGAGTCCATCAGCTCGCTGAAACAAATGCCGATGTTCGTGCTGCAAAAGAGCGCGGCTGCCGACACAACCGAAGGCGGTTGAGAATCTGCGATTACCACAACCGAGGCAGGTGCGCTGGTTAAACAAATGCCGGGCACGGCAACAATGCAGCGGTATTGCGCGCCGTCGTCCGTCCGGAGCAGCCGCGGTGTGACATAGTTTGAACTGTTAGCGTCGAGAATGTCGATGCCGTTGCGCTGCCACTGATAGAAAACAAGCGGCGATGACGTGGTGACAGCAACGCTGAATGTCGCGGTGTTGGATTCTTCGACAACCGCATTCTCAGGTTGCTGCGTGAATGCGAGCGATGTGGTCAAGGGATTGGCCGCGGTCGAAAGATGCGCGCCCGGGATTGGCGGCGCGCCGTTGGCTGGCACTGGCTGGCCTGGCAATTGCCACGTCACATTCACATAATCGTCGCCGCTGCCCTCCTTTTGCAGAGCTTCGATGTAGT
Organism: Verrucomicrobiota bacterium; assembly: GCA_029907285.1. Classification (GTDB taxonomy): domain Bacteria; phylum Verrucomicrobiota; class Verrucomicrobiia; order Limisphaerales; family J093; genus JAAYVR01. The sequence continues at coordinate 732 of JARYMD010000463.1, forward strand.
ATTTCCGTCCCGACTCCAGCCAAACAGCCTGGGATCGTTGGGAGGCTGAAGTATTGTAGTTCCGCCAGCGAGTGGCGCCTGCTGTCGAAGCAATCAGCATTTTGTCGGCTGGTTCTTCGTCCGGGCTCAAATACAAAGCGCTCTGTTCGTCGGAGGCAATGTACAGGTAATAATACCCGGTGACCGGCGGCAGCAGCCATCCGCTGATGCGCTGGCCGTAGTTGTTCCCAAACGATGGCCGCTCGAATGTGGCGAGCTCGCCCGAAGCAGAAAACGCGTCGGGAAATGCAGGGTTCAACAGCAGGTCCGTCAGAGCCGACCCGCCGATGCCACTGAACACATCAGTGTGGACAAAACCCCTGCAGAGAACCCACGCGGCGAAAGTTGTGCTTGTTGACAGGCCGTTGTGCGCCGAGGAAGCATCGGCTATGTCTGTCATGATCAGCGTGTATGTTTGTCCGCTGGTTTGCAGAGAGGTGGTCAAAACGACATTGGTGCCATCAGGCAGAAGCGAGGCATCCAACACCTTCAATCCGCCGCTGATCGAGTAATTGCCCGTGTTGGCAGCCGATTCAGCGTCCAACCGTTCTGAAAATGCGAGCCGCACTTTGTTCAAAGTGGCGCTCCCCGAAACGCCAAGGAGCGACGGCGGAGTCAGATCGGGTACAACCGTGACAGTTGCCACAACACTCGTAACGCTGCTGAACCTGTTGCTCACAATTACGGCGTATTTGTCGCCGTTGTTGGCGAAGCTCAGAGCCGGTGTGACATGGTTGCCCCCACTGGCGCCCGGGATAGGAAAACCGTTGCGTGTCCACTGATATGTCCACGGCGGCGTTCCTGATGGAACCACGGCAAATGTTGCGGTCTGCCCTTCCTGCACCGTAACGTTGCGAGGCTGATCAAGTATTCCAGCCGGCCCCGAAGGTGTAACCGATGAAAGAAAGTCCCCCGGGATGGGGGGATCACCTTTGACAGGTTCAGGCATGCCCCGCATCCGCCATGCAACCGAAAGATGGTCTTCCCCAGAAGACTCAGCCATCAAAGCTTCGATGTAATATGACTCGCCAGCCACGAGATGCACGTACCCGGACCGCTGGCCCGCGTACTTGTTCCATTGGCGCTAAGAACTGGAATCCGGCACCGCCGCAATGGCGACCTTGGACGAAGCGTCACGAGTCTGACCCAAATACAACACGCCCTGGCTGTCCGAAGACAGGTAAAACATGTAATCGCCTGTGACAGGCGGGTGCAGGTAACCGATCAATTGGGTTCCGTAATAATCGCCCTGGTTCGCCGGCACCTCAAACGATATCGGCCAACTCACAAGGTCAGGATTGTTGGGGAACTTGACGTTGTTGGTCAGGCTTTCGAGCCAGTTCGCGCCTATGCCGTTGAACACTCGCCGCGTGATAACGCCCTGGCCCTTGAGAATCGCAACCCGCGAGTTGGCTGGAACTGTGTTCGCAGGCGAAGAACGGTCTTTCACACGATCCACAGTCAGACTGTGCGCGATGGCGTCGGGCAAAGCCGTCGTGGTCAGCACAACCGTGTAGTCGTCATTGCCCATCTCAGCTCGCATCACGCCAGCACCAGGACTCACAGTGTAGTTGCCGGCGGTTGTGGCTGAAACCGGATCGACCGGCGCAGTGAACACAACCGCGACCTGGTTTGGATTGCCTCGTGTCCATGCGTAGGCCGGGCTGATCGGAACAAAATCACTGTCAGACAGTCTCACGCCGGTTCGTCCAAGCGGAACGCCCGGGAAGGCTTTCCCCAAAATGCTTTCCGGAACATCACCAGCATGCAGTGAACATGCGCAGACAAGCTGTAACAGCGCGAACAACGACAACAGGCTGATCTTTGGGCCATGAATGTACATAAAAGGACGCTCTTTCCGGACAACAAGAGGAACCATTCCTCCTCATGCCACTTAAGAGCCGACCAGAGAACGGTATCGCAGTCAAGCGCCGACTTTTTCCGAACGGCTCACCGGCCATGCCGCTCAATTGGCCTCACAACACTGCATCGCCCGCATATTCCTGAATCTCTGCCGAACTCCGGCCTCGCAGACCCGCCAAACCCGGGAATCTCACTGGATCGGACGCATGGGTATATCTCAAAAGGTGGCCGATGAGATTTCCGGGTTTGCGATGCCCCGCCACAGCCCAACCGGATCACCTCTCTTCACCCGCGTTTCGAACACCCAAATCCGCTGCCCGATCGTTCACCGGCTGTGGGCGGCCAAAAATGGCCGCGCTCCTGGAGCGCGCTGGGAAAAGGAATTGCGCCGGGAGCGCGGCCGTCCTCGGCCGCATCAACCCGACGACCGATCGCACACGAGTTCCGATCACGCGAACCTGG
>JARYMD010000464.1 GCA_029907285.1 Verrucomicrobiota bacterium
CGCCGTGTTCGCGAGCCACGCCAGCAGTGTTGTCGGTTGAGCCGTCGTCCACGACGATTATCTCGCGGACTTTCGCCGGCTGGGATGTCAGTGAGTTCAGCAGAACCGGCAAATTGCGGGCTTCATTGCGCGCCGGGATTATAACGCTCACGTCGGCCGCTGAATCGGCCGGGGCGCAGGTGCACCTGCGCCACAGCCTTGGCAGAATCAGAAAACCCGCGGCCCACAAAGACACTGCGATGAAAAGGGCGAACTGTTCCATTCAAACCCGGTCCACGCAAGTACTGGCTAGAGGCATGTCGCGTTCCCCACGGTCAAATCTGCGAGTAACCGGTCGGGCGGAGGAAGGCGTTACTGATGTTCGACACGATCTCGGCGTCGGTGTACCCCGGGGTTGTGCTGAGCTTTTTCCATTCCGGGTCTGCCACGAAAGTTCTCCATGCGTTGTCGTGTGCGGGCATGTCGTCGAACACGAGCATGTAGGTCAAATTGGGCAGTTTGGTGCCAACCAATGTTACGCCGAAGAATACGGGCGCCAAGCCTGTTCGACGGAAAATGGCGATTTCACCGACATTGAACATCTCGATCTTTTTCAGGTTGGCCTTCTTGCTGTGGCTTTCGTAGGTGCGAAGCTCGAACAGGCGCGGTTTGTTGTCTGCCGCTTGTTTCGGGACCTCGATTCTTGGCATTCCCTCGAAGGCGAGCATCAGCGAGCTTTCAACCCGGATATACGCCGGGTCGGTCGGTGTCGCGTTGAAGAATTCGCTTTGGACCACATCCTTGTCGGTGACCATGGCCTGGTACGCTGAGGCGAATACTTGTGGTGAAGCGTAAGGGATGAGGACGTATTTGGTTGGGTTGTCCTGGCCGGTGGCGACGTCGAACACGCCGACGTTCGGCACGCCCGCGCGGTTCAATGCCGGAATTGCGGCCTGGCGCATGAAATCGTCGAAACGCTTCTGCATCGGGCCGCGCCTCAAATGATACAGCCTCAGCTCATAGAGCTCGCGGCCTTGAGTTTCTGCGGCAGTCCCTCGCAACGCGGGCAATGCGAATGCGACAGCAGTTGCGCCCACGGAAGACCTGATGAATTGGCGTCGTTTCATGACGACACTGTGCCAGCAGTGGCATTTGATGACAACCGTTTTTCAGGCTGTGACAACCGGCGAGCCGGCGCATGCCCCAAGTAAAGTGCCTGATAAAGTGCCTGGCACTTTATCCGCATGCGCGGTGTTCCCCCCCAGACTTCGGCAGCCGCGGATTGGAACAAGGGACAATCTGCGGGCGATGCTGCAATCCGGGAGCAAAAACCCAAATAATGTGCCTGGCACTTTATTTGCAATCCGGGGTCCAAACCCAAACAACGTGCCTGGCACTTTATTTCTGTTGGGCTGTAAAGGTCTGAATAAGATGGCAGGGGACGCAGTCCCCCGCTCGGCGCTCGCGCGGAACGTGAATGCGCGCCGAACAGTGTGCCGGGCTCGAAAGCGAGCCGCTTTCCGGATTGCCTTGGCGGCCTGGAGAATGCGATTCTCCGCGCGCGTACTGATCTGGATTGGTCGAGGCATCCGTGGATTCACTACGACTTCAACCTGTTGATGTGGCGGCAGTGTTGGCCTACCTGCTGAGTGTGGTCGCAATCGGGCTGTGGCTGAGCCGTGGCATCCGCACGAGCCGGGATTTTTTCCTGGCGGGCAAGACCTTGCCATGGTGGGCGGTGGGGATGTCGCTGGTGGTGACTGATATCGGTGCCAAGGATATGATCGGCGTAGCGGGCGACGCCTACCGGTACGGGCTGGTGATGATGAACTACGATTTCATCGGCTGCATATTTCCGGTGTTGTTGGCGGCGTTTCTCTTCATGCCGTTTTTCTGGATTGCGGGTGTTCACACGGTGCCGGAGTACCTTGGGCGGCGATACAATCTGGGCGTGCGCGCCTGTTTTGCCGTGATCTGGGTGTTTTTCATGACGGCGACGATTGGGACCATTTTTGTGAGTGCGGCGGCGATGTTCGAGGTGTTGCTTGGCTGGCCGTTTTGGTTTTCGGTGGGGCTGTCGGTGGTGGCGGTTGGGCTTTATACGGTGTCGGGCGGGCTGAAAGCGGTGGTGTTCACCGATGTGGTGTCGTGCATTGTGCTGGTGACCGGGGCAGCGTTGATCTGCGTGCTGGGCGTGGAACGAGCGGGCGGGATTGCCGGTCTCAAGGCGTCGATCAGCGCCCTGGATTGGACACGGGATCACTTTGACATTCTGCCGCCGACGGATCATGCGGTATATCCGTGGCCGGCCGTGGTGCTTGGATTGGGGTTTGTGCTGGGACCGGCCTATTGGATCGGCAATCAAGCCATCGTCCAGCGCACGCTCGGGTCGCGCAGCCAAAATGAAGCGCGCGCATCTTACGTGTTTTGCGCCGGCATAAAGCTGGTCTTTCCCGTCCTGCTTGTGTTGCCCGGGATGATTGCGCTGGCGATGCTGTCGCGAGAACTTGGCCGGCCGGAAGGCGACTGGAACGGGAATCGAGTGTTGCCGATGCTTTTGGCGCATCTGCTGCCGCCGGGGGTTTTGGGCATCGTGATTGGCGCGTTTCTGGCGGGGATATTGTCCAACCTTGACTCGTACGTGAACTCGGCCAGCACATTGATCGTCACTGATTTGTACCGTCCATTCATAAACCGCCATGCAACGGACCAGCAATGTCTGAGACTGGGCCGCTGGCTCGTGGCAGTGTTGTTGGTCGGAGGCGCGCTGTTGAGTTATCCGATCAAGACCCGGTTTGGCACTGTGTTCGAGGCGTTCCAGACGTTCCTGACGTTTTTCCAAGGGCCGTTGCTTGCGTTGTTGTTGTTGGGGATGTTGACGAGACGTGCGACACAATGGGGCGGGCTTGCGGGCATGGGAGCGGGTGTCGCCACGGCGGTTGTGCTTAACGGGGCGGAATCGCTGCTGGGGATTGACGGCGGGGTGCCGTTTTTGTGGACGGCGTGGTGGTCTTTTGTGGCGGCAGTTGTGGTGACAGTGTTGGTGAGCATGGTAACACGCCCGCACGACGAAGATCGCCTGAGGGGATTGGTCTGCTGCCTGCC
>JARYMD010000465.1 GCA_029907285.1 Verrucomicrobiota bacterium
CCTTAAGGAAGTCAAGCTGCGAAACGGGGATTCCATCGAATTTCCCGTGCTGGCCAAGGGCGGCGAACCGCTCCGCGTTACGCTGTGTTGGACGGACCCGGCCGGCAATCCGCAGCCGGTGGCTTTGGACCCGACCAATCGCGTCTTGGTCAACGATGTGGACTTGCGCGTCGTCCGCAGCGGGGTCACAAATTTTCCGTGGCGTCTCAATCCGGCGGCCCCGGCCAACGCCGCCACGACTGGGGACAACGACGCGGACACCGTGGAGCAGGTGGACATCGCCGCGCCCGTGACCAACGGGGTTTACACGGTGCAGGTCACGCACAAGGGCACGTTGAAAGACCACACGGGCGCGACCGCTGACCAATGGGTTTCGATTCTGGTCAGCGGGATTGTGCCACAGGCGGAGCCGACATTAGCGATTGAGCGAATTGCGCAGGCGAGCACCAACACGGTGGCTTTGCGTTGGGCGGCCAATGTGGGCCGCATCTACCAAGTGCAGCACCGGGACAACGTGGATGCAGGAACATGGTCGCCGGCCACGGGTGAAATCAGCGCGGCCAAGACGAACTTGTCGGTGGAGTTGCCGTTGACCGGCAGCAGCAGATTTTATCGGCTGGTGCGAGTGCGTTGAGGTCTATGCGCTCGTTGTCTGTATTCTCATCCTTGAGCATCCTTGCCTGCGGGCTGGTTTGTGGCCCGCAGGCGGGCGCTCAGGGCACGATCGTTCATACCGTCTTGAGCAATACCCACGGCGGATTGTTTGGACCCGAAGGGGTCCCGGTTTACAGCGCGGGGGTCGGCGGCCCGTGGTCAACCCTCTCCGTGGACTTGAATCATGACGGCATCGAGGACTTCCGTGTCGTGGCGACAGGGGACACCGACGGCTGGCGACTGGAAGGACTAGCGAACAACGCATCCTGGGCAAGACCTGCAGGAGGAACGGATGTCAATTCGTGGTTGATTCCATTAGGCGAAGGAGCGAAAATTGGTAGTCTCGTTCCGGTCCCAGGCTCTTGGATTATATCACAGCAGACTCCCTACGGGACAATCGCCCCTGTGATAAGTGCCTACAGTTGGTCAGGCGGAGCAGGATTGTTTGTCAACACCACGGCCTACGCCGGAGTTCAGTTCTCAATTGGATCGGAGACCCATTACGGGTGGGTCAAGCTCCAGGAGATTCCCGGATTGGCCGGCGGAGGAATCGTTTACGAGTATGCCTACGAGACGCGCCCCGGCGTGCCCATTTTGGCAGGTGCGGTGCCGGAGCCTTCAGCTTGGGCGCTCTTGGTCGGAGGAGGAGTGTTGTTGGTGTGGTTCAGACGAAAGAGAAATGCAAGGAGGGGCTAACCAGATCACTGGAGCGAATCCCGCCCGCTGGGCGGGATCGCTCACCTCTATCGTTAGCCCGTAACGTGGCGGGCGAATCGAACACGCACAGCAAACCGGAGCGCACCAAATGAAAACCAAAAACAGAACCACGAAAGTAATCGCAATCGCAGTGACGGCGCTGGCGCTCGCCAGCGCAAGCTTCGCACAGCAACAGCAGAAACCACCCGTCCCCGGCACGTATTATTCGGCCAAGGACTTCGAGTGGAAGCCGCCCTTGCCCTTCAACCCGCATCCCGGATTGCCCGCAGTGGAGTTCGAGCCGGGCAGGTTCCTGGTGGATGATACTGGCCTGCCGGACACACCGGAGCAAGCGGCCGCCAGAGCCGCGCATCAAGCCGCCGTTGAACACGCCAAGGCACTCGCCGCCAATCCGGCGTTGGCGGAGGCCGAGCGCGCGGCGCGGCAGGCCGCGCAGGAAGCGGCTTGGAAAGCGACATTCCAAACGGAGTTTGCGCCTTGGATTGTCACGGACGAGCGTGACGCGCCCGGCAACGTGACAACCGCTGCCGGCCTTGAGGAGGCACGCAAGAGCGCGCTGCTCAAGCTGGGAGAGCAAACAGCGAAGGACGCCCAGGCAACCAAGGATCAAGTCGCGCAGTTCGCGCGGACGAATACCATCGGCCTGCCCGAATCCTGGACGGATGCGGAGGGCAGACGGCACATCATTGACCGGATCGGCCCGGAGGGTACGCCCTACATCAAGCACGCGCATAACCTGGGTTCCGCGATTACCGTTGGAGCGACCAACCTCTGGCCCGGTGGCCCGCTGGGGCTGGGGTTGACGGGCACCAATGTTTCCATCGGTCTTTGGGATGAAGGGCATGTATTGACGAACCATCAGGAGTTCACGCAAAGCGGCTTGCGGGTGTCGCTGATGGATGTGGCCGGCAGCGTCCTCACGAATGACCACGCGACACACGTGGCTGGGACGCTTGGCGCATGGGGCGTCGTTGGAGCCGCCAAGGGCTTCTCACATCGGGGAAGGATTCTCAGTTCGCGGATGCAGACTGATTTCGAGACTATTCCACCAATTGTCGCCACGAACGCGGTGCGGATTTCCAATCATAGCTACGGGTACAACTTCGGTTGGTATTATTTCAGCGGTGCTTGGTACTGGCTGGGGCAGAACAATTGGAGTGCAACGGAGGACTGGCAGTTCGGGTATTACGACAGTGTGGCCCGGACGAACGACATGCTCATCTACACTGCGCAGACGTTTCTGCCCGTGTTTTCATCCGGGAACGAGAATTGGGAAGGCCCTACCACCCAACCCGTCTGGCACTGGGCGATCTGCGGCGGGAATTGGCAGTGGACCAACACCATCCGGCCGTTGGATGGCGGTGTGGAAGGATACCACACAGCCAACACCTATGCGGTTTCCAAGAACAACCTCGTCGTTGGTGCAGTTGACAAGATTCCTAGCGGTTACACCAGCCCCACGAATGTTTCGCTGGCGTGGTTCAGCAGCGCTGGCCCCACCGACGACGGGCGCATCAAACCGGACTTGGTAGCTGCTGGCATCGGGCTGTACTCCACCACTTACACCAACGCGACCTCCTACGGAACCAAGTCCGGCACCAGCATGGTTGCGCCCAGCGTGGCGGGGCTGGTGGGCTTGTTGACCGACTTGCACCAGCGACACTTTGGGACGCAGCAGCCGCTACTGGCCTCTTCCCTCAAGGCAG
>JARYMD010000466.1 GCA_029907285.1 Verrucomicrobiota bacterium
ATCGCCAATAGTATCTCTGAACTCCGGCTCAACTGCGCGCCAATCATCAAACTCTCCATCGACACTGATCCTTGCTGGTTTGACCGGGCGCAAGGGGCGTGCGCCCTTGTAACGCCGGATGTAACTCACCAGTTGGTAATAATAATCGTCGCCATGCCCGCCCCGCATCGGCTCGATGTCGCGGCTGTGTTCCTGATCGAACTGATCGACAAACATGACCGGCAACCTGACGCCGTTGAACTCGGCAAATCGCCCTGCGATCCATTCGTTCCAGCCGGTTACAAAGATGAACCGCGGGTCTTCAGCAAGCGCACGGTCCCACTGCTCCGAAACATTGAATCCATATCGCACAGCGTCCGGGCGGTTGTCCATGGCGCCTTTGTGAAAGCTGCGCCCCCGGGCGCTTGGTTCGCTCATCGAACCAAGACGATTCCCCACCGCGTTTTGCGCTATGCCCACTGACATCTGCTCTTTCTGGCCGGCGGAATTCGTAAACACGTGTTGCGGGTACACCTCGAGCCAGCTCCATTGGTCAGGGCCGGTAGGGCCACGAAAGTAGTCCGGCTGCGGTTTGCGAAATGTGAAAAAAGCACGAACGCGCCTTGTTTCGGGGCTGGCCGTGAACACGCGCAACGCCCTGTCCCCGGCAACCGGTGCACGGTCCGCATAAGCGTTCCCCTCAGCGAGCAAATCCTCGCTGTGACTCCACCAGCCAATTCTGCCAGCGGCCTCTGTGGCTTCGATATAGTAACGTCCCGGGGGCATCGGATTCTGGAACACCAGATAACGCCAAGTGTTGTCGCCAATGTTGGTAAAGCGCTGCTGTCCCAATTCTTCGCCGTCGGGGCCGTCCTTGAACAGCTTAAGCGTGAGGCACGCATTCGTTGTTTTCCATGTTGGGAAACACGCGCCAACCTTGTCGAATTGCTCCGACACGACAAAACTCTGGCCAAGGCTGTGTCCCGGCAACAGCTCGGCCGGCGTGTTGTGTTTTTCGTTGCCAACTCTTTCGGATAGCAACGCTGGATCAGCCAAAATCAGAGGTTTCCCGTCCCATCGGAACCACAGGTCAGCAAACAGGCCCTGCGAGTAAAGGTCGCGCCACAGTTCACGCACAACTTTGGCCGGGTCCCAAAACGGACAGAGAAAGGCCACCTGTGGCGTTCGATCTCCCAGTGCACGCAGTTCAGACCAAACCCGCAACAGCGCCATGTAATCGTCTTTGTATGTTATTTGATTGGTCACGTCGAAAATCACCACATCGACTCCGGCGTCGCTCAGCATCTGCGCATGCTTCCGCAGCACCGCGTCGTCCCGGGTCAGGTAATAGCCGAAAATTGATTCACCCCAGTGATGAGGCGCGTGCAGAGGACCCCACAACGGGCTGTCGGGTTTCTGCATTGCTTCCGGGTCTTGTGCGAGAATCTTCGTTACATCATAAGGGCCACCCTGAATATGCGCGCCGTGCCAGAGGAAATAGAAAATGCCGACAGTCCGGTCCGGTCTGGGGGCACCAACCTCGGCGTGCGTTGGAACAACACGCCCCAAAGTGTCTGTGGCAACCCATGTGTCCGAGAACGTGTCCCATGCGTGCGAAGGTTCCGCAGCTCCCACCGCCCGCACAAGACAAGCCCCGGCAATGATAAAGCAGAGAAATGAAACCTGTAATCTCCGCGCGCTGGATGTCATGCGCAGTATTATTCCCAATTATTCACACACAAGCAAATGCTCACAATCGCCGGGCAGGGACAAACATATTGCTGCCGGATTGGCAATTGTCCGGTTGCGGCCGGGTCCGCCTGTGTTCCCGTTGCTACTTGGGTTGACCCGTGCCGGGAGGGACTGTGGCCGGTCCTGTCCCGGGCGGTCCAATCAGCGGGGTCGTGGGAGGAGTTCCGGGTTTGGGCGGCAGCACTGTGGCTGTTCCATCGCGCCTGATTTCGACGTTCAAGCCGATGTTGGTGCCGGTTGGGCCAGTGGTTGCAATCCTTGGAACTCCGCTTTGCAGAAGCTCAGCACCTTTCATCGACTTGCCGTAAAGGCCCTGTCGAATCCACTCGATTCTGCGGAACACCGCGAGTTCTTCCTTGAGTTTCTTGTATTGCTCGCGCAAGGCGGCAAGGTCGTTGAATTTGCGCTCGAGATCGGCCTTCTCCGTCTGCAAACGCTTGAGTTCTTTAAGCAGGAACTCGCGGTCGCCCTCTGACTTGGCAAGTTTTTCCTCGGTCTCGGTGATCTTGGACTGCAACTGGCCGATGGCGGCTTTCATCTCGTTGGCCTGCTTGTCAAGTTCGGCGTATTGAGTTTCCAACTGGTTAATTCTGGAATCGCGCTGGTTTATCTCGGCGCGTGCAGCTTGAAGCTGTTCCTGTGTGAATTTGAGTTGAACCTGTGCGGTCTCGAATTCAGACCGTGTTGACTGCAAGGTTGATTTTGTCTGGGCCAGTTCCCGGATAGTGCTCTCGAGCTCGACAGTCTTTGCATTCAGTCTTGCATTCAGATTGTTGTTTTCGGCGGTCGCCGCCTCGAGTTTGGCGACCGTCTGACTCCACTGGTTGGACAGGTACTCAATTGCTGCCCGATTCTCCCGTCTTTCCCGCGCGGCGCTTGTGTACTGGAAGACAAGACCCGCAAGCAAAGCCACGCAAACAATCGCGAGCACCAAGGTGGCTGTCTTTTGTTGCATGGCCGCGATTCTGTAACGTGCGCCTTAAACTGGCAAGCCAGAAAGGCAATCCCATCGGTTTCATTCGGACCAGTCGATTTCGCGAGCTCAATCAGTGAGAGATTCCCAGGCTAACTCGGAAATCTAACCGGAGTGAAGGCATCGGTGAATCGGAGGTTGTGGCCGGTGAGATTTTCGGGGTAGGGGCGACATCAAACCCGCGGCCGTCCCGGCAACGGAACCAACCGGTTTGTGCGTGCGCCGTGGGTGCGATGTCGCTCCTGCGGAGCCTGTCCGGTGTAGGGGCCGCCCTCACTACAAACATGTCGGCCCTGCGGGCCTTGGCTCTTGCCAACAGACGACCAGGTCGGTCAACTGACAGGAACGTTC
>JARYMD010000467.1 GCA_029907285.1 Verrucomicrobiota bacterium
GGCCGTGTTGGTTGTGGGGGTTGAGGTTAACGGGGCGCGCCGGTGGTTCAGATTCGGTGGCATACAGTTTCAGCCGTCGGATTTTGCGAAACTGGCGCTTGTGGTTGTACTGGCGCATTACGGTGCGCACTGCCAACGTCTGATGCGGACCTTTCGGCGTGGATTTGTGTATCCGGGTTTGATAGCGGCGCCTGTGCTGGTTTTGGTGTTTCGGGAGCCGGATTGGGGGACGGCGATACTGCTGGGTTGTGTGAGCATGGTGATGCTTTTGGTGGCTGGCGTGCGGTGGGAATATGTGGCGATACCGGCGGTTTTGGTTGGGGCGGTTTTGGGTGCAATGCTGGCGGTGAACCCGGTGAGGAGCGATCGGATTTACTCATGGCTGCATCTTGAAGAGACGCGCAACGGGGTGGGTTACCAGGCGTGGCGGGCGAGGGAGGCGCTGAATCGCGGGGCATTCCTGGGTGTGGGTCTGAACAAGAGCCGGGAGAAAGCGTTGTTGCCGGAGCATCAGACGGATTTCATTTTTGCGATTATAGCGGAGGAATTTGGTTTTATTGGGTCGGTTGTTGTGGTGGGGTTGTTTCTTGCGGTTTTTCTGAGTGGGATAGTGGCGTCGTGGCGTGCGCCGGACACGTTTGGGATGCTGTTGGGCACCGGGATAAGCTTTTTGATTGGGCTACAGGCATTGATCAATCTGATGGTTGTGTCGGGCGCGGCGCCGAACAAGGGGTTGGCGCTGCCTTTTATAAGCTACGGCGGGTCGAATTTGGCGATGATGCTTTTGTGCACGGGCGTGTTGGTGAGCATTGCATTGGCTGGTTCGTCCGGCGCTGTAGTTCAAGCGGGGCTGGCAGAATCCGAAGAAATGGCGACGGCATGAATTGATGTGATGGAACGCGAATGCGGCAGTCCGTTGGCGACCATAGCCTGCGGGGGGACAGGCGGGCATCTTTTCCCCGGGGTAGCCGTTGCGCGCGCGCTGAAGCGAAGGGGAGTGGAGGCGCAATTGCTGGTGTCGTCGAAGGCCGTGGATGAAATAGGCTCCGGATGGCTAGCGGGCGTTGAAGTGGCGCGTTTGCCGGTTTTGCCGTTTTCGTGGCGGGGGCTGGGCAGGTCTGTTTTGGCGTTGTGCAAATCGGTTCGCATGTGCGCAGGCCTTTTTCGTCGGAGGCGTCCGTGTGCGGTGCTTGCGATGGGCGGGTTTGCGTCTGCGCCGGCGGTTGTTTGTGGGCGGCTGATGGGTATTCCTGTGTTTCTGCACGAGGCGAACGCGGTGCCCGGCCGGGCGAACAGATGGTTCTCAAGATTTGCCCGGGAAGTGTTTGTGTATTTTCCCGAAGCGGGGGGGCGTTTGAAGAACAGGCGTGTTTGTGTGTCTGGGATGCCTGTGCGAGGTGAGTTTGAGCGGTTGGACAGGGGCACCTGTTGCAAGGCGCTTGGGCTGGACGCGCAATCGCCTGTGTTGCTTGTGATGGGAGGCAGCCAGGGCGCACGCCCATTGAACGGGCTGATGGAGAAGGCGGTTGGAATGCTTGCGGCCGAGGCGCCGGAACTTCAGTACGTGCATTTGACGGGGGCGCATGATGTGGACTTGATGCGTCGGGCGTACGAGAAGCACGGTGTGCGGGCTGTGGTTGAAGCATTTTTTCGTGAGATGTGGGTTGTTTTGGGGGCGGCGACGCTGGCTGTGACGCGAGCCGGGGCGTCGTCGCTTGCGGAGCAAGCGGCGGTGCGGCTGCCGGCGATACTGATTCCGTTTCCGTACGCTGCGGATGATCATCAGTACCACAATGCGCGTGCTTTTGAACAAACGGGTGCGGCGTGTGTGCTGCGACAGAGTGACGCCACACCTGAAACTGTTGCGAGACTTGTGCTGGATTTGCTGCGCGACCGGCGGCGGCTGGAAATGATGCGTCAAGCGCTGGGCAAGTGGCACGTGAAAGATGCGTCTGAGCGAATTGCCGATGCGCTCGCGGTTTTTGCGGGGCGAGCCAGCGAGGGTTCGAGCACGTTTGGCGCGAGGGGGCTTCTTGATTCTGAAACCGCTGTTTTAGGTGCGAATGGGCGAAGCTGTTGACGTGGGACAATTGCATATCATGGCAAGCCATCGTGATTGCGGCGGCTCTGGCGTTGCAGGTGGAGTCGAGGGCGCTCATTTGGTGGGAGCGGCAGAGCGTGTGGCGTCGCCGTTTGACGATGCGGGTTTGTCTGCTGGGAGCGTGGTGCGTGCGAATGAACCGATGTCGCGTTTGACGACATTGCGTGTTGGCGGGGTGGCGGACTGGTATGTTGAACCGGGCGCTGAGGAGGACGTCGGCGTCATAGTACGGTGTTGTGTTGCGCGTGGTTTGCCGTTGCTTGTGATAGGGCATGGCTCGAACCTTTTGGTGCGGGATGGGGGGGTTCGGGGTGTGGTGATGGCGTTGCGTCAGGCTGCTTTTTGCGGAGTGGCGGTTGAGGGGACAACTGTTCTGTGTGGAAGCGGGGCGCCGCTGAGACTTGTGGCTAGGGCGGCTTGCGATGCAGGGGTGAGCGGATTCGAGTTCATGGATGGAATTCCGGGGACGGTGGGTGGCGCACTGCGGATGAACGCGGGTGCATTTGGCGGGAGCACTTTCGGTGTGCTGCAGCGAGTGAGATACATGGAAAAGGGTGGGACTGTTCGGGAAGGGGCTGCAGAGGAATTTGGCGCGGAGTACAGGGGCTGCCGGTTTTTCAAGGACAAGGTTGTTTTGGGGGCTGTGTTCAAGGGTGTGGTGGACAGCTCTGCAGCGATTCGCGAGAGAATGGAGGAAATGCGTCGTCGTCGTTTGGCCATGCAACCGAGGGAATGGAGTGCCGGGTGTGTGTTCAAGAACACTTCGGCGGGGGCGGCAGGATGGCTGATTGATCGTGCCGGGCTGAAGGGTTTCAAAGTGGGCAGGGCTGCGGTATCGGGTGTGCATGCGAATTTTCTGATTAACGAAGGTGGCGCCAGTGCGGCCTCGACGACGAGCTTCTGAAATTCATGATAGAGGGCGGCCCGTTTGGCCGGGTTCGG